>JAJDWM010000404.1 GCA_022825595.1 Bryobacterales bacterium
CTCCGACGTTATTGCACAAACGAGAGTGGTTTGTCCACCCCCCTACCAAAAACTAACTAGTTAGCCTCCGTCCTGACTTTTGAAAAGCCCTGCTGCGCTGGTGCCCGGCCACGCTGGCGGCGGGTGTTCGGCGTGCCACGAATCCGTGGCTTGCTCGAGCACGGCGACCGCAGGGTCTTCGGCACTGATGTCTTCGCTCTCGGATGGGTCGTCGAGGATCGCGTACAACTCCGGCACCCGATCCAAGCTGCGGACATACTTGCGGTCTGGGGTGCGCGCGGCGTACTGCGCCCCCTCGTGTGAGTGCCAATAGAGCAGTTCGTGGGGCGGGCCCGGCCGGTCTCCGCTCAGATACGGCATGAGATTGACACCGTCAAGGCCAACGGGCACGTCGATCCCAGCGACCGCAACGGCCGTCGGGAAGATGTCAAGAGCGCTAACCGGAGGGTCGTACTGCGACCCGGCCCGCAAGGTCCCCGGCCATGCAACGACGAAAGGCACGCGCACGCCACCCTCGTAGACTGTGCCCTTCGTTGCCCTCAAAGGCGAGTTGTCGGAAGCATTCGCCGGCGTCGGCCCTCCGTTGTCACTCAGAAAGAACACGAGTGTGCTCTCGGACAGGTCCAAGTCTGCCAGGAGCCCAACCAGTTGGCCCACACCGTTGTCGAGCGCCGTGACCATCGCAGCATAGGTCCTGCGACGCTCGTCTTTGATTGTCCGGACCCGTCGAAGCAATTCAGCGGGAGCCTGCAAGGGGCCGTGGGGAGCGTTGTAGGCCAGATACAGGAAGAATGGGGCCTCTGCGTGCCGTTGCACGAAATCAAGCGCGGCCTGCGTAAGCTGATCGGTCAGGTAGCCCTCCACGGGGACCTCGGCTCCGTTGTCGCTCAAGGGGATCAGGTACTCCCGGGCGTCGCTTCCCTCGGATCGAAAGTAATCGTGTCCGCCCCCGAAGAGCCCGAAGAACTCGTCGAAGCCGCGTTCGCGCGGGCGGAATCGCGGCGCATCGCCCAAGTGCCACTTGCCAACGGCACCAGTGATGTAGCCTGCCCGAGCCAGGACTTCGGGAAGAATGGTCTCGTCGAGGGGAAGGCCTTCGCCGGCCCCAAACTTCGGATTCCTTGCGTGGCCGAAGCGGTGCTGGTTACGACCGGTGAGCAGGCCGGCCCGAGACGGGCTGCAGTAGGGGTGGCTGACATAGCCGTTTGTCAGTCGGATCCCGGCCGCGGCGAGACGGTCTATGTGGGGCGTTTCGAAGTCTTCCAAGCCTTGGAAGCCAACATCTGCGTATCCCAGGTCGTCGGCGAGGATCACTACAACGTTGGGCGGACGCGGTGACTGGCTGGGCTTGTCGCCCAACGGCCCCGAACAGGAGCAGATCAGAAGCAGATATGGCAAGAATCTCCGCACGGTTACCACAATCGCCAATGGACCGCCTCCTGTAAAGTCCCCCAACGGCCTGGTGCGACGCGGACGCACCGCGGCCGATCGACAGGAGGCCGTTAAGGGCTCGCGGCGGCGCCGTGAGTTCGCTCTGACCAGACCGGCAACGGAGCAACCAGTCGTTGCTGTTGCGTCCCGCACGCCAAGCTTGGCAAGCCCGGCCTCAAGAGCTGCTCGCCGAAGTCGGCTGGCGGGTCCGTCGGTGACGCGGGGGACCCAAAGCCCGACACGTCCACACTGAGACGGGAGGAGGCCACGCGTATCGCGCCAATCCGGCCCTCCCAGCCCTGGCGCCGGGTGAGATCGGACGTAACAAGGCCAAGTGTCAGACGGGACCGGCCATTCCCCATTCCTTTCCGCTAGTGAAGGTCGATCAAGTCCACGTGTTGGGCGTGGAGCCCGTCAGCGGAGCCTGAAGTCTCCCCATTTCCTGGAAGCCTCCATGTGAGACTCCTGAAGTGCTCGGGCTCCTTCACAACCAAGAACTGCCCCATCATGCCATTGTCTTCGTGTTCCATGATGTGGCAGTGGTACATGTAGGGAGTCTCAGGATCAGCGTATCGCTCAAACCGCATGATGATTCGAACGAGTTCGCCGGGGTGAACCAAGACCGTGTCTTTCCAGCCGGACTCGGCTCCAGTGACTGGATCCCCGTCTCGATCAAGGATTTGGAATTGCACCAAGTGAACGTGGAATGGGTGGGGCTGCCCGCCACGATTCCTCACTTCCCAGATCTCGATGTCGCCCAGTCGCACGACTTCATCAATCCTGTCCATATCCATTAGCTTCCCGTTGATTGGGAGACCGGGCGGTCGATTGCCCCCACCCCGGCCTCGCTGTGGTCGATTGCCCCTACCGCGGCCTCGCTGTCTTGGCCCACCTAGTCGCCCCAGTCCCTCGGTTATCGGTCCTGCCAACACCATGGGGCGGGACTTGGCGGCGTGCGAGGGATCGATACGGGTAATGTTGTTGAGCAGCCTCGGAATGGAATGAGAGTCTCGATTTGCGGGCTCGGGTACGATCTTCAGCAGGTTCAAGTGACCCGATCCGATTCCTCCGAAGAACGAACCGATCGTCTCCAAGAGCCCCGCTTCCGGGAAGCTCTTCAGAACGACATCAACCCCATCGCTGAAGTCCACAAGGATCTCCGCACGTTCACCGGGCGCAAGAATCACCCGATTGGTTTCGTGGGCCACCTCAAGGAAGCCCCCATCAGTTGCAATCTGATGGAACTCACGCTCGTCGTCGAATCCAATGTAGTAGATTCGTGCGTTCGAACCATTCAACAGTCTCAATCGAACCAGCCGTGATTCGACGTTTAGGAAGGGATTCCAAGTGCCATTGACCAGTATGGTGTCCCCGTAAATGGCACCTTGGTTGACTGCAAACCGGAACGATCCATCATCGTCAAACTGGCGGTCTTGGAGCACAATCGGAAGGTCGTCAACGCCATATGTACTGGGTAAACCCAGAGCGTCGCTATTCTCATCATCGATCCACATGAGGCCACTGACTCCTCGATAGACCTGTCGTCCAGTTGTTCCATGAGGGTGGGGATGATACCAGAGTGGAGCGGCCTCTTGATGGACATCGAAACTCGCTGTCCATGAGTTTCCCGGTTCTATTATTTGATGAGGTGTACCGTCCATACGGGCAGGAACGTGCATTCCATGCCAGTGCATCGTAGTGATCTCATCCAGATTGTTGTGGACGGTCAAGTCGACTGAGTCGCCTTGCCGTAGTCGCACGGTGGGGCCAAGGTATGGGCTGTTGACACCCGCTGTTGGAGTTTCCTTGCCGGGTAAGAACTCTTGTGTACCCTCGGCAACAGTCAGGCTGAACTGCCGACGTCCCTCTACATGAGTTCCGAATAATTGGTCGGGAATATTCAGTTCATTCTCGAATGTCAACCCCCCATTCGTGACTGCGTGGAACACAAGCCAATAGCAAATCACGCCCGGCAACAGGACAACGGCTAACGCTCCCGCGGTGGCCCACTTCAGCCACTGGGGCCAATTCGCCCGATACGCCATCGCGCCAGTTGTACGGACGGCTCTCCGATACGTTCGATTCACATGTTCCTCCATGCGCCATCTCCGTTGAGCGATCCCGATGCTGTGCAGGGCGCTAACAGACTCAGCACTGCCGTCCGAATTCCGATTGTGCTGCGATCGCCTGCGGAAGGCCAATAGGTGGTGACCCACTCCCGGAATGATATGCTGGCGCGCCTTGGACCCCGCATCTCAAGATCGCGTTCCAGTGCTGTTTCCCTTCCGCTTCGACCCCGTTGCCTCCTGACCCGGCAATCTCGTCTTATGGCGGCACGGCAGCAGCTGAATTCTTCGGCGAGTCGCCACTTCCTAAGCAAGAGGCACAAGAGACGTCGTCCCGAGGAACGAAGCTGCCTTGCTCTGACCCCCGTACAAATAAGGAGTCTGCTCCGAGGCAGAGGGTTACGCTGCTGTAGCCGGTTACGCTCTTGCGCTCGTCTCAGGCCAATCAATTCCCACTGGTCGTTGTGACCAGTCGGTCTTTCACGAGTAGAGGCTCAGCGGGCCGTCCAACGTCCGGAACTGCGGCCGCCGGCGGCCACCATCGCAAGCGAGCACCAATTCGTTATCGAGTTCAACGTGGATTGGGATGAGAAGGACCCCGAAGTGACATGGCCTGACAGTCTCCAGCTCGGGCGGAAGACTCTCGGCGCGGCGGAGACCGCTCGTGGGGCGCTGGCAAGTGCAGATGAGGCATGCCGTCGGCCCGTCGTCCGTCCAGCCTGCGGCAAGTCCGACGCATGGCCAAGGCAGAGATTGTTGACGCGGGAGTCGCAGGGAGCCTCCATCTCTGGCATCACACGACCGTGCCGACTCTCGACCGCAGACCGAATCAAGCCAAGGTGCACCATGCATAGCACCTAGAGTCGCCCCAACCTATACGTCTAGGAGCCGAACTAGTTCCGGGGGATCTCGTTGGCAATCTCGGGGCCTCCGCTGGCACGCCAGCGCCAGTCCATGTTGAACCAAGTGGCGCCTTACTTGACTGATCCTCCCAATGGCCATCCTGGCCCCGGGTGGCAAGGCGACAGCCCCCTGCTTCAAACGGAGGTGCCAGCTTGCCTCGTCCTGTCCTGCTGGACACCAGCGGCGCTGTCCGAAGCGGTCCCCGCACAATCATGCATGGGCAGCCAGGACACCCGGAAGACGGTTGACAGGCCAAGATGGCCAGCCCAGCGGGCGACCCGCCAAGGTCCGCTGGCGTGACTCGAGAACGGAACGGGGTGGGAGTTGGCGTGCATCGGCGTTCGTGACCGGCCGCGCCGACCCGGGAAGGGAGGCCTCAGGGCCCAGCGCGTGCGGTAGAATCACGTTCCGGTACGAGGCATGGACGCGGCCGCCAAAAAGCGTAGTTTGCCGATCGGGATCCAGACGTTCCGCAAGCTCCGCGAAGGCGGCTCGTACTACGTCGACAAGGCGGGCTTCGCTGTGCAGCTCGCCCGTGAAGGCACCCATTATTTCCTCTCACGTCCGCGTCGGTTTGGCAAGAGCCTCTTTCTCGACACGCTCAAGGAGTTGTTCTCAGGAAACCGACAACTGTTCGAAGGTCTGGAGGCCGACCGATCCTGGGACTGGTCGGTACGGTATCCGGTAGTGTGCCTTGAGTTCGGATCCATCAACGTGAGTGCGCGCGGGGATCTGGACGCAGACCTTACGGAGCAAGTACGAGCCATCGAAGACGCCGAGGGTGTGAACCGGCTGGATGACACCGCTCGGGGACGGTTCCGAAATCTCATCCGGAGCCTTCACCAGAAGCGCGGGCAGCGAGTCGTCGTGCTCGTCGACGAGTACGACAAGCCCATCCTAGACGCACTTGGTGAGCCCAGCATTGCCCGCGCCAACCGCGACTACCTGCGCGGCCTGTACTCCGTCATCAAGTCTTGTGACGCCCACGTCCGCTTCTGTTTCCTCACCGGAGTCAGCAACTTCTCGAAGGCGAGCCTCTTTTCCGGGCTGAACAATCTGGTCGATATCACCCTCGAGCCGGCCTTCTCGGCAGTCTGCGGCTATACCGAGAATGACCTCGACACCGTGTTCGCACCGGAACTTCAAGGACTCGAGCGAGAGCGTATCCGCGAGTGGTACAACGGCTACAGTTGGGGCGGCACGGAGAGGGTTTACAACCCTTTCGACGTGCTGCTCCTATTCCGCAAGCGCCGCTTCGGGGCGTGGTGGTTTGAGACTGGGTCTCCCGCCTTCCTGATCGACAGCCTCGTCGCTCGAGGTGTTGATACCGCCTCGCTACACGGGATGCGAGCCACGGATGAGCTGCTTTCCGCCTTCGATGTGGACACCATGTCGACGGAAGCGCTGCTGTTCCAGACCGGCTACCTCACGCTGCTGGACTCCGGCGAAGAAGACGGGGAGTGGATCTACCGGTTGGGCTACCCAAACAGGGAAGTGCGCCAAAGCCTCAACCGCACACTGCTCGGCGCCCTGCTGCCAGTCGGGGCTCCGGATGTGAAGGCCACGAGTCTCATCCGGCGACAGCTCCGGACGGCCGACGTCAGTGGAATCGAAACGTCGCTTCGGGGGCTATTTTCTGGCATACCTGCCGACTGGCACAGGCGCAACAAGATTGCCAAGTACCAAGGCTATTACGCCAACGTCCTCTATTCCTTCTTCACGGGCCTAGGTGTGGATGTGAGAGTCGAGGACGCCAGTAACGCCGGCCGCCTGGACATGGCTGTGCGGGCGTACGGCCGGGCCTACCTGCTTGAATTCAAGGTTCAGGAACAGGCCGGTGTCGGCTCGGCGATGGCACAGCTGAAGGACCGTGGCTACGCGGACAAGTACCGGCATCTTGACCAGACCGTGCATTTGCTTGGGATGGAGTTCAGCTCCAAAGAGCGGAAACTGGTGCGATTCGACGTGGATCTGGCTTGATCGGCGGGGGCTGGGCCGCCATTGCATGAAGCGACGCCTCTGTTGCTCGCGAAGCAGGTGCTTGGCGGATCGGACGGGGTGGTCGAAGTGACTTGCGCAAGCCGCAGGCAGCCTGATCCGTGGCCTTGCAGAGAGTGAAACGGATGGATAGTGCGGCTGCTCGTTCGTGCCACCGTGGCGGCGAGAAGGCTTTGTAGACGCTGGCTCCAAACTCCTGCAGGAGTTGTCGACGTGCTTGGCCAGCGCCGCCAGACAAGAACATCCGTGCAGCCGTCGACGCGCCACGGAGAAACTTGCCGGCAATGGAATGCAGTTGGCCCAGAATGTCGCAGCTGGACCGGGTCACCGTCGGGCAGGCAAGCGCGCTCAGCCGCGCATCACGGCAACGCTTCCCCATGTGGGCATCTTGGTATCGGATCCAATGAGTGCGGTCTGCATCAGTTGCAAGACGAG
>JAJDWM010000512.1 GCA_022825595.1 Bryobacterales bacterium
CTGATCGCGCGGGCGCGCTACGACAACTCGCAGTCGCAGGCCCTCGACCGTGTGATCGGACTCATTGCGACGGCGGAGAACTTGTACTGGCAGGTGGTGTCGAACCGCGAATCGCTGATGGTCCAGGAGAACAACCTCGACCTGCGCAGGCGATTCCTGGAGCGCTCTGAGCGGGAGTTGGAGCTCGGGGCAATATCAGCGCTGGACATCTTCCAGCCGCAGCAGAACTTCGCGAACGCACAGGTGAGCGTCACGCGCGCGCGCTATCAGCTGCAGCAGGCGGAAGACCGCCTCCGCCGCCAGATCGGCGCCGATCTGGACGCGGAGATCCGCAACCTCCCTCTAGTGCTGACCGAATCGGCCGAGCCGCCAATTTACATGCCGAGCTTCGATCCGGAGGAGTCAGTGCACAAGGCCCTGCTGCTACGGCCGGAAGTGCGGCTGCAGCGGACATTGCTGGCGATTGACGACTACAACATCAAGCGGGACACAAACCTACAGCGGCCGGACCTCTCCATTAACGCCACCTACAGCGCCACGGGGCTCGGCGGGAACCTGTACGAGGCTTCGTTGCTGGGAGGGGCCGCCCAGCTCATCTCCGCCGGCGGCTTTCCGACCGCGATGAACCAGTTGCTGCAGTTCGCCTTCCCGACGTACAGCGTGGGCGTGACCCTTGACCTGCCGCTGAGAAACCGGCGCGCGGCCGTCGCCCTGGCCAACTCCGTCCTGCAGAAGAAGCGCAACATGTACGAGCTGCGGTCGCTAGAGCAGCAGGTTCGGTTGGACGTCCTGAACGCGATCACGGGTGTTGAGCTCAGCAAGGCCGCGATCCAGCAGGCAACCGTGGCCTTGGACTTCTCACAGAAGCGCCTGGACGCGGAGCAGCGAAAGTACGACCTGGGCGTGAGCACCGCATTCATCGTGCTAGACGCGCAGGACGATCTGGTGCAGAGCCAAGCGGACCTCCTACAGGAGTCGATCGGATATCGGCGGGCCATGGTCACGCTGCTGCAATCGACCGGAGAGTTGCTTGAAGCTCGGGGGATACAGCTGAGGTTCGACTGACGAATCGGTCCTCGCCGACTGTTCAGCAGGAACGCAGAGTCGGAGGCGCCCACCCGGTGGGGCGCGTACAATGGGATCCAGCGGGGCGTGGCGCAGTCTGGTAGCGCGCCTGCTTTGGGAGCAGGAAGTCGGGGGTTCGAATCCCTCCGCCCCGACCAGCCCAGCCGCGGCCGATCAGGGGAAGGTTATCCGGCCCGGGCGGGCTTCGGATCCAAGTTCCGCTCGATTTCGGCGTCGCTGACGGTGGAAGTTCCGATGCCCAGGCTGGGCACGCGGAAGCCAGCCAGCCAAGCTATCGCATTGACTACCACTTTGCGGAACTCGTCGTTCTGCCAGTTTCGGTGGAAGTGGCCCCCGGTGAAACCAAACCCGCGGCCCCCGTCCGGCCTCTCAAGCGTCCACAGCATGGCTTCATCGCGACCCTTCGCGGCTTGGATGTGGTCATAGGGCCCCTTGGGGTAGACATATGGGCCATCCCGCACTTCGTCACTGGGCTTGGCGACCAAAATCGGAGTGAACCTGGCACCGTCAATCTCGCGGGGCCCGGTGGCGTCGAAGCCGTCCCGGAATCGCATGTTGAAGTACCACTCGTCCTCGACGGCAAACGGGCGCACACCGTTGGCCACCGGGTGGTCGGGAAACTCCTCGAATGTTGGCGTCCAGATCGGATTGCACGACCACTCGTGCTCATAGTGGCCGCCGAGCCATTGGCGGAACTCCTCGCCCGCGTCCTCGGGCACCACCTCGACTCCGTAGTGCATGCAGCCCAGGCCCATGCCACCGGCGACGAGCCGCCCGACCAACGCCAGGCGGTCCTTGTCCTTGAGGGGATGCTTGCGGGCTCCGTCGGAGTAGATCACGAGAGCGTCCGCAGTGTCCAAGGTCGCCTCATCGGCTACCCAGCCGTTGTCGTGACGCTCGACGACCAGACCGGGAAGCTGGGCTAGGCGCCGCTCCAGAATCAGCGTTCCGGCGCGGAACTCGTGCATTCCCGGCGGGTGGCTGGGACTGCCTGCAATCAGGACGAGCTTCAGAGGCCCATCCTGACCGGCTGCGCGGCGCGGACGGGCCAGTGGGACGGCGGCACCGGCCGCCAGGACTCGCAGAAACTCCGATCTGGTCATCACTAGCATCTTAGCCGCCAGAAACGGGAGCAACGAGCCTGATAGGATTGCCGAAGTGTCCGACAATCGTGAGGATCGCATCCTGTCGCTGCTCGCGAGCGCCACCGAAATCGTGTGTGCGCTCGGATTGCGCGAGCGGCTGGTCGGCAGGTCTCACGAGTGCGACTACCCGCCGAGCGTCCTGCAGTTGCCGCAGGCCACGCGTCCGAGGTTCGCCGTTGGCGCCTCGAGCGCATCAATCGACCGGCAGGTCAAGCGGCTGGCCTCCGAGGCTCGCGAAATCCAGGCCTTGGGCGTCTACGAGGTCCTTCCGGGGCTGCTGCGCCGGCTGCGCCCGACGCACATCGTGACCCAGATCCAGTGCGATGTGTGCGCGGTCAGCTACAAGGATGTCCAAGCCGCTGTAGGCCGCGAATCGGCGGGGAATCCGGAAATCGTGAGCTTGCAGCCAGACTCGCTAGACGCAATCTGGGAGGACTTCCGGCGCGTAGGGCGGGCTCTGGGCGTGCCGGGCGAGGGAGACCGGCTGGTGGAGCGGGTCTGGGGCCGGATTGAGGCCATTCGGCGCGTAGCGTTCAGAGCTGCTCGCCGGCCTAGCGTGGCCGCCATCGAGTGGGCAGACCCACTTATGGCCGCCGGGAACTGGACGCCGGAACTGATCGAGATGGCGGGGGGCCGGCCGCTCTTCGGCGCGCCTGGGCAGCACTCGCCGTGGCTGGACTTCGGGGACTTGGTGCAATCGGACCCGGACACGATCATCGTGATGCCCTGCGGGTACGGACTGTCGCGCACTCTAGCGGACGTCAACCTTCTCGAACGCAGGCACGGATGGGAGCGCCTGAGGGCGGTGCAGGGCGGTGCGGTCTACGCCGTTGATGGCAACCAGTATTTCAACCGGCCCGGTCCGCGGCTGGCGGAGTCCGCGGAGATCCTTGCAGAGATCCTGCACCCCGGACACTTCGACTTCGGGCATCAGGGGACGGGCTGGGAACGAGTGTCACGACCTGCCACGGAAACCCTCACCCGCCCGATCTCTCGTTCGGCAGCTGTCGGCCGCACTTCGCTGCCGGAGGGCTGACGGTTCGGGAGCCGGCACGCCCGGAATCGCGGAACAGAGGGGCCTACAGGCTGACGCCGACTCCCCGTGATCGGAGAGTGACGTGCACAACCACATGTTCCCCGTCGCGTAGAATCGCCAGGGCCACACTGTCGCCTGCGAGCTTGAGCGAGAGCGCTTCCTGCATCTTGCCCCGGTCCGTGATCGCCACGCCGTCAATCTCGACGATGAAGTCTCCGCCCCAGGGAACACGGTAGTTGCCGACGATGACATCCCGCCGGGCTCCCCTGAGGCCAGCCTCGTCCGCGGCTGAACCTGCTTCGACTTCCGTAATGAGATAGCCAGTCGACGGAAGGCGCAATGCCCTCCCCCAGCGGCGGGAAACGAAGAAGCCCTCTATACCGAGCTCTTCGGGGGGCTCGCCTCCTCCCTTCACGAACCGCAGGAGGGCCTTGGCACGATTGATGGGCATCGCGAATCCGATCCCAATGTTGCCGCTCGGGCCATAGATCGCAGTGTTCACCCCGATGACGTTTCCGCTTGAGTCCAATAGCGGCCCGCCGCTATTGCCGGGGTTGATCGCCGCGTCCGTCTGGATCAGGTCCTTCAGGACTCCGCTGCGGTCCTGAATCGAGCGCCCCGTAGAGCTGACGACCCCAGTGGTCAGCGTCCCCTCTAGCCCGAACGGATTGCCGATGGCTAGCACCTTCTGGCCGACTCGGACCGCGTCGGAGTCTCCAAGCCTGAGATACGGCAACGGGCCGTCGGGCCGGATCTGGATCAGCGCCAAGTCGTTGGCAGGGTCGGTGGCAAGCACCCGGGCCTTGTAGCGCCTCGCATCGGCATCCGCCGAGAGCGGGCTGACCTCCAATTCGGCACTGCCCCGAATCACGTGGTGGTTGGTCAATATGCGCCCGTCCGCGTCAACGAGGAAACCTGAACCGGTGGACTCGCTCGGATAGAGTTCCAAGAACCAATTTCGCTGGAGCACGGTGCTGGTGATGTGCACAGTGGCGGGACTGGCCTCTTCGTAGATGTCGATGTTCTCCAGCTCGTCCGCCGCAAGCGTAGACTCAGCCTCGGTCCAGAAGGGCTCATCGAAGACAGCCGGCGCGACCCGGCCGAGTTCGGCGGGCCAAGTCAGCCAGCACAGGAACACGGCCGCCAGCAACAACGCCCCTGCCAATACTCGCGCTGTCGATCCGCCAGACCTCCCCACTTCAGCCCCCGGCCCTCCGGGAAGCGGCTGCTTGTAGCTGGCCGTGGAGTCGTCGAACCTGTGCCAACGTCTCATCCTTGCTCCCTCCAGAGTCGATCACATAATGGGCAAATCGGCGCTTTTCATCTAGAGGCATCTGCCGACCTAGGCGCGCCTCGGCGTCTGCCCGTGTTCCACTGCCCCGCTCTACAAATCGCCGCACCTGCAGCTCGCGGGGACAGGCCACCAACACCACCCGGTCATAGCGCCGATAGCTGCCCGTCTCAATCATGATGGCAGCCTCCACGATGGCAACCGCACCGGGGTCCCTGCGCCCAATGGCATCGAAGAAAGCGTCAATCCTGCGAAAGACACGGGGATGGATGATCGCGTTGAGCCGCGCCAGCTTCGCGGGATCCGCGAAGACCAACCTTGCGAGGGCAGACCGGTCAACCGAGCCGTCTCCGATGATGATCCCCGACCCGAATGCAGCAATGGTCTCTTCGCGCGCTCCGGCGTCGTCGGCCAAGAGATCCCGGCCAACGCGATCCGCATGCAGCAAGGGGCAGCCAAGCCGCTCGAACTCCGACGCCGCGAAGCTCTTTCCGCTCGCCAAGCCGCCGGTCAGGCCGACCTTGAGCACTGTCGCTCTAGGACCGGCGCAACGATGGCTGGCCGGGGAGGACTCGAACCTCCACAGCGGGCTCCAAAGGCCCGTGTCCTACCATTAGACGACCGGCCATCCTATCGTTCGTAAGGATACCATCGCGACCACAGCAACCGAGGCAGTGGCGCAATTCGTAATTCAGGGGAACGCCTAGTTGTTCCGACCGTTGAACTGCGTCGGCAACTGGCTAAGAAGGACCTCTTCTCCAGCCGATAGCCCCGATCCGACCAGCGCTTCCGTGTCGCTCGTGTCCGAGACCGTCACGAAGCGGCGTTGGTATCCGTCGGCAGAGCGAACGAAGACGTGGGGGCGACTCTGGGCGTCATCCGACCGCAGCGCCTCTCGCGGGACGATAATGCCCTGCGGCCTGTGCGAAGCCAGCACGTCGACGCTGGCGGACAAGTCCGGCAAGATCCTCTCGTCATCCTGCTCGATCAGCACGCGGAGCGGAATGTGCTTGATGAAGGCCCCAACGCCCCCCCTTGAGAATCGCGATCCGGCAGGCGCGGAACTGGCCACGGCGCCGATGTCCAGCACACGGCCGCGGAAGCGCTCCCCGGGGTACGCGTCAAGTTCTACGAACGCCTCGTCACCGATACGGACAGACTGGGCGTCGGCTTGATTGACCGCCGCGTTCACGACCATCTGCGAAACATCGACGATTCGCATGAACAGCGCTCCTGGGTAGATCTGGTCGCCCTCCTTTGCCTGAGCGAACTGGCGGTTGAGATACATAGTCTCGCGGACGACCATTCCTCCGATCGGAGCCTTCACGGTGAGCCGCTCCAAGTCCCGCTCGTGGCGCTGTAAGTGCAGGACTTCCTCCCGCACCGTCAGACTCTCGACACGCAGGTCCGCGGCGTGCACACGCTCCTTGACCCTGCCCTCGTCTTCGAGCTGCTGCCAAGTGGCCTTCGCTTCCGCGGCAACGTTCTTCAAGACTTCCGCTTCGATCACCGAGCGCACCTCGGCTGTCCGGACATCGAGCTCGGCCTTCTGATACTCGGCCCTGGCAGTTACCCTGGCTTGGCGCTCGGTCTCCTTCAGGATCGCCGTGTCAGCCTCCTTCTTCCGGTAGTTCGATCTGGCGGTAACCACCACGGACTCGCGGTCCTCGATGTGATCCACCAGCCATCTAAGCTCGAACTCAGCGATGGGATCGCCCTTATTGACGATCGCCCCGGAATCAGCCAGCATGGTCAGCGTCAGGTCCGCTCTTCCGGAGTCCCGCGGCCCCCTCATCCTCGGCACGCGTACGGACGCGTAGTCCATCGTCTCAATCGTTCCCCCCACACGAAGCACCTTAACCAGCCGCCCGGTCGTGGCTGCAGCCCAGCGGTCGATCGCCGACACTCCCACGACCGACGGACCCTGCGATCCGGAGGGGAGCAGCGAAGTCAGGCCGACCACGACCGACGCCAGAACGCACAGCCCCAAGGTGAGACCAAAGCCCGGGCCGCTCGGCTTGGCGGGTCGCTTGGGGGCCGGGGTCGGCGCGTCGGCCGGATCGGGAATGGTAGGGAGGCGTACGGGGCTAGGAACAGGCATTGAGAGCTACAAGGCGAGCAGCAGTCTCCATAGCCCACCCCACAAGTAATTCTAACCCCAGCAGTTCGATCGGACAACCCCAAGCTGCGGCACGAAGGGGCGATTTCCGTCGGAAACGTAAGGCAGAATGCGACCTTGTCGAGCAGTGTCGTCAGACGGGTCGGGGGCGACCGCGAAAGCGCGGTCCGACGGCTCGAAGCGTCGGGCCGGAATCTCGAAAATACGCCATTCCGGCAGTGCATGCAGCGCAAGCTCCTTCCGCCGCACAAGCGCGCAGCGACGGCTCGGTGAACGAGGGCGGCTGGTACAATCCAACCGTGAGAACGGTGCCTCTGGCGGCTCTCTCCGCCCTGCTAGCGGCCGCGCTTGCCGCGCCGATGGGCGGGGCCCGGCGAGTGGACTACAACGATGATGTCCGGCCGATCCTCTCGGACCGCTGCTACAGCTGCCACGGTCCCGACGAGGCGCAGCGCCAGGCCGACCTGCGGCTCGACCGCCAAGAATCGGCGTTCGGGCCCTCAAGCTCGGGCGTCCCCGTCATCACCGCGGGCGACCCGGATGGCAGCGCCCTGCTTCAGCGAGTCCGGAGCACCGATTTGGGCCGGAGGATGCCCCCGGCCTACCTCGGGCACGACCCACTCTCCGAACAGGAAGTGGCGACTCTGGCGCGCTGGGTGGAGGAAGGCGCCAATTGGGAGGGCCATTGGTCATTCGCCGTCCCGGTTCGGCCCACCATCCCGGAATTGGCCCCGGATGCGGCCGCGCACAGCGCGATTGACGCACTAGTAAAGCGCCGATTGAGTGCCGAGGGGCTCGCCCAATCCCCACGAGCAGACAGGCGGACGCTGGCGCGCCGCGCGGCCATCGACCTGACGGGGCTCCCACCCGATCCAGACGCTGTGGAGGCCTTCGTCTCCGACAGATCGCAGGATGCCTACGAGGCACTTCTGGACCGACTGCTGGACTCGCCCCGCTTTGGCGAACATTGGGCAGCGATGTGGCTGGACGCCGCCCGCTATGCCGACACAAACGGCTACCAGACGGACGGGACGCGCTCGATGTGGCGCTGGCGCGACTGGGTGATCGACGCCTTCAACCGCAACCTGCCATTCGACCGTTTCACGATCGAGCAGCTCGCGGGCGACATGCTGCCGGATGCGACGCTCGACCAAGTCATCGCGTCGGGCTTCAACCGCAACCACCGCACGACAGCCGAGGGCGGTTCGGTGAACGAGGAATTCCGCGTCGAGTATGTGGCGGACCGCGCCGAGACAACCGCGACGGTGTGGCTGGGAATGACCTTGGGGTGCGCGCGTTGCCACGACCACAAATTCGACCCGCTCTCGCAGCGCGAGTACTACCAGTTCTTCTCCTACTTCAACAATGTGCAGGAGAGGGGCATGGTATGGAACTTCGGAAACGAGGATCCGCTCGTACTGGCCCCCACCCCGCAACAGCAGGTCCGTTTGCAGGCCATTGAGAGCGATCTGGATGCGGCCCGTCGCGCGTGGGATGCAATGGCCCAGCAGGTCCGGGTTGAGCAGGCCCGCTGGGAGGCCGGCCTAGGGCCGCAAGCTGGTGTCGGCTGGGCGCCTTCCCGTGGCTTGCTGGTCCATGCGCCATTCGACGGACTGCTGGAAGTCCCGAGCTACACCGGCGGCTCCATCAACGGTTCCAAGAAGCCTGAGCGTGTGTCCACCGAACTGACCCAAGGCCGATTGGGGAGCGCCGCGAAGTTCGACGGCACGCGTTACGCGGACTTGGGGGAGGTCGGCAACTTCAACTACATGGACCCATTGACTGTCTCGGCCTGGATCCGGCCCGACGGCACGTCGGACGGGGCGATTGTTGCGGCAATGGGGGAGAACCCCATCGGCAATGGCTGGGGCCTGTTCGTCCGCGGCGAAAAGCTCTGGTGGCACATGTCCCAGCGCTGGAGCGACCTCAGCGTGCGCATCGCGAGCGAGCGCGCGATCGAACCCGGAAAGTGGCAACATGTCGCGCTTACGTACGACGGCCGGCGCAAGGCCAAGGGTCTGCGCATGTACATAAACGGCAACGAAGAGCGGTTCGAGGTCCTGTTCGACAACAATGACTGGCCCTCGCGCAGCAACCAGACCCTCAAGGTCGGCGGAGGGGGCGGATTGGACAACCGATTCCGGGGCCTGATCGATGAGGTGCGGATTTATGGGCGGGTGCTGAGGCGCGAGGAGTGCATCGCCTTGTCCTCACCCGACGGGCTGGGCCAACTGGCAACGATCCCGGCTGCCCGCCGCTCTCCTGCGCAAGTCGCTAAGCTGCGGGAAGCATTCTTGGCCGAAGGGGCTACGGGAACGACCAGAAGGGCGCAATTGGAGTTGCGTGAAGCGGCCCGTCGGCACCGGGAATTCGTGGAGAGCATTCCCACGGTCATGGTGATGAAGGAGGGACCGCACAGGCAGGCGTACGTGCTGGAGCGCGGGCGGTACGACTCTCATGGCGAGCCAGTAGACCCGGAAATCCCAGCAGCCATCCGCCGTCCTGGGCTGCCGCCAATCCCAAGCCGTCTCGAACTGGCCCAGTGGATCGCCAGCCAGGACAACCCCCTGACGGCCAGAGTGGCCGTGAACCGCTTCTGGCAGGCCCTGTTCGGCGTAGGGCTTGTCAAGACCGTGGACGACTTCGGTTCGCAAGGGGATGCTCCGTCCAACCAAGAGCTGCTTGACTGGCTGGCAGTCGAGTTCACAGAGAACGGGTGGGACGTCAAGGGCCTCCTCAAGAAAATCATGCTCAGCGAGACGTACCAGCAGGATTCCCGCGTCAGCCCGGAACTCGTCGAGAAGGACCCTGAGAATCGCCTGTTGGCGCGGGGCCCCCGCTTCCGTCTAACCGCAGCGGCAATCCGCGACCAGGCCTTGGCGGTGACCGGTCTGCTCCAGGAGAAGATCGGCGGTCCATCGGTGAAGCCTTACCAGCCGCCAGGCCTCTGGGAAGAGGTCTCCGGGGAAGCCTACGCCGCGGGCGACGGTCCTGAACTCTATCGCCGCAGCCTGTACACATACTGGAAGCGCACGGTGGCACCGCCCTCAATGATGAACTTCGACGCGTCGGACCGAGAGGTCTGCACCGTCCACGTCAAGCGCACTAACACACCGCTGCAGGCCCTGAACCTAATGAACGACACGACATTCGTGGAGGCGGCCCGCAACCTCGCCACCGCGGTCGCGCGGACCCATCCGAATGATCCAGCGAAAGGCATATCCGAGGTGTACCGGAGAGTGCTCGGGCGCCCAGCTCGGCCCTACGAAGTGCGCACAGTTGAGCGGCTCTTTCAAGGCTATAAAGAGGCTTACAGCCAAGACCGGGATGCCGCCGAGGCGCTGCTCAGCACGGGCGACTCACGGCAGGACTGGACTGCGGAGCCGGCCGTGCTCGCGGCCTACACCGGAGTCGCCAGTGTTGTGCTAAATCTGGACGAGACAGTTACCAAGCAATGAAGCAAACCCGTACCTTGGCCCACCTCCAGACGCGCCGGCATTTCTTCGGCCGCTCGGCGAAGGGAGTTGGATCGATTGCGCTGGCTCACCTGCTGAGGCAGGACCTGCCTGGTACGCAGGCAGAGAAGGCGGGCAGCGTGGGGCTCCCTGGCCTGCCGCACTTCGCGCCGAAGGCAAAGAGGGTGATCTGGCTGTTCCAGTCTGGAGGACCCTCGCAGCTGGAAACGTTCGACCCCAAGCCGGGACTGGCGAAGCTTCGCGGGCAGGACCTGCCCGAGTCCGTGCGCAAGGGGCAGCGGTTGACCACCATGACCGCGCACCAGACCAGCTTTCCCTTGGTGGAGTCAGTCTTCGACTTCGCGCAGCACGGCGACGGCGGGGCGTGGATCAGCGAATTGCTTCCGCAGACCGCCGCGATTGCGGACGACCTCTGCATTGTGCGCTCAATGCACACAGACGCGATCAACCATGACCCCGCGGTGACCTTCCTCCAGACCGGAGCTCAGATAGCCGGCCGCCCCAGTTTCGGGGCTTGGCTGAGCTACGGCCTCGGGAGCGAGTCCAGCGACCTTCCGGCCTTTGTCGTGATGATCACGCAAGGGACGGGCGGGCAGCCGCTCTACGACCGTCTCTGGGGCTCGGGCTTCCTGCCAACCCAATTCCAAGGGGTCAAGTTCCGGTCGGTCGGAGATCCGGTCTTGTACCTTTCGGACCCTGCCGGCGTTACGCGCGAGCGACGTCGCGAGTTCTTGGACGTCCTCGGGGATCTGAACCGCAAGCACTACGAGGACTATGGCGACCCGGAGATCGCCACCCGCATCGCACAGTACGAAATGGCGTTTCGCATGCAGCGCTCGGTGCCCGAGCTGACGGACCTCTCAGGAGAGCCGCAGTCGGTCTTCGACCTGTACGGTGAAGCCTCCCGCAGGCCCGGGACGTACGCCTACAACTGCCTGCTGGCACGCAGGCTGGCGGAGCGCGGTGTGCGCTTCATCCAGCTCTACCACCGCGGGTGGGACCAGCACGGCCAATTGGCTCGCGACATTCAGCGGCAGGCTCGGGCGACGGACCAAGCGTCGGCTGCGCTTGTCACTGATCTCAAGCAGCGCGGCCTGCTGGACGACACTTTGGTCGTTTGGGGCGGCGAGTTTGGCCGCACCGTCTACTGCCAAGGGACGCTGACCGAGACCGAGTACGGGCGGGACCACCATCCGCGGTGTTTCACAATCTGGCTGGCCGGCGGCGGGCTCCGTCCGGGTCAGACGTTCGGAGCAACGGACGAGTTCAGCTACAACATCACGGAGTCGCCCGTCGACATCCACGACTTGCACGCGACAATGCTGCATCTGCTCGGCGTCGACCACACCAAGCTGACGTTCAAGTTCCAAGGCCGGAGGTTCCGGCTCACGGACGTCCACGGCAACGTGGTCAAACAACTACTCGCCTGACGGAGCGCGATCGCAGGTCGATAGCATCGGCTACGGCAGAGACCGTTCGGAGCAGCGACGCAGGCCTCCGTGCGTCGCCGCTCGAGCTGAGGCGTCGAGTGCCCGCTAATCGTCGTTCCCCAACGGTCCCAAGGTGATGTCGCTCATATCTCGGAACACCCGGTCGAGGCAACGGTACGCCGTGTGGTCGAATTGCAGTGGCGTGACGGAGACTTGGCCCTGGTGCACGGCGGCGTAGTCGCTTCCGTCCCGGGCCACTTTGGCCGGCACCTCCTCGTGGATCCAGAAGTACGGTCGTCCGTGCGGATCCTCGCGCTCGATGACCACGTTTCGCGAGATCTTCTCGCACTGTCGAGTCACGCAGAGC
>JAJDWM010000722.1 GCA_022825595.1 Bryobacterales bacterium
TGGAAACGTTACGATCATCGTGCCGGCCTTGCTAAGGAGCCGGCCGTTTCGTCGAAACAACAAACCCTGGTGAGTTTACCGGGAAATCCTATGTGACCTACTAGCGTCCGGGCAAGTCATTCAGGTGAATTACGTAACACATTGATTGTAATAAGGAAATCTGAGTATGGGCCGCAGCAACTCGCGCCCTGATCGACGGACAGCTGAGCCTGTTGGCAAAGTTGAATCTGTACAGAACCTGACCAGCCAGAGACACGGATCGGCACACCAGCTTTGGATAGTGTACCCTTGACGTACATCGTCTAGTTTGTCATTTTGGCGGAGGATGATCCTCGGCTATCGGGACAGAAAGACGCGGGCGTTTGCCGAAGGGCGATCGGTCAGGGCGTTCCGGAGTTTCGAGCACCAGGCAGCCAGACGGCTGGCCATCCTGAACGCCGCGCCTTCGCTCGATACCCTGCGGTCCTTGCCGGGAAACCACCTCGAAGCCCTCCGGGGTGACAGGAAGGGCCAATACTCCATTCGCATCAATCGGCAGTGGAGACTGTGTTTCGAGTGGCCGGACGGACAGGCAGGACCGGACAAAGTTGAGATCGTCGACTACCATGGATGAGAAGGAGGAGATCGGCATGTTCATGAGAGCTGTCCATCCCGGTGAGGTCCTGAAGGGCGAACTGGAAGAACTGGGTATCACCCCGACGGAGTTGGCCCGGCAGATCGAGGTGCCCGCTAACCGGGTGAGCCTGATCATCGCCGGCAAGCGTTCGGTCACCGGCGACACCGCGCTACGCTTGGGCCACTGGTTCGGTGTCGATCCTCAATTTTGGCTTAACCTTCAGGCACAGTACGACCTGGTTCAGGCCGACAGGGAAACGGGTGCCCAGATCCGCCATCTGCCGACCAGGCCGGGTGTTTTGGGAAAGGGCGCCGCTCCGGGGATTGCATGACTCTAGAGAAGGAGCAGAGACACCACTCGGCCGAAACCTACCGGTATTTCGGATGGAACGATCCCGTTTAGAGACTGCCAGCGCGGTTTCCGAAAGGGAATTATAAAGAATTGTTGACGGCCCTGGTTCGCGCCGGTAGGCTGGAGTTGTGAACCTAACGCCCCTGGGCAGCGGGCATCTTGGCTGCCGTCCCTTCCTTCTCGATCTTCTGATCCGCCTGCCGGAACATCGCCCGCGCCAACTCGCGCGGGTCTTCCGGCATATCGCGGTGGACGGTGCGCTTGCGCGGCTTCGGTTTGGTAGGTGACATCTTCACAGCAGTATTTTGTTGAGCTGACTCAGGCGCTCGCGCATCGCCTTCAATTCGGCCCAGTCCTTCAAGGGATCACCGTCGTAGTCTAACTTCTCGTCGTAAAACGTCAGAATGTCTCTTTGAGTCGCTGCCACTAGAGCCTTAGCGTAACTGTTGAGTTTTGTCTGCAACTCCGTAAAACACTTCGTCAGTTCTTCGCTCTCGAGCTTGGCTTCGCCGAGTTCGAGGGCACGTTGTTTTCGCGTTTCCTCATCCATTAGTAAGTCCTCCCGTGCCCAATTAGCTCCTACTGGTCGTTTGCCGCCATGCCTCCGCGCCGCGTGAAGAAGCCCTCCAGCTTCGCCATGCGCTCGCGAAGATCAGCTACATCCCGGTGAAGTTCTCGCTATCTTATAACCCTTCCTTACATGATGCGGGCGGTTTTGCCGCATTGCGGTCGATGCGACTATTAACTCGCATCTACCCAATCGCTCGTAGTGCCGCGATCAACCCCGGCGCGACATCTCTAACGAACGAAACTTGCGCCTCACTCGTGTCCTCTCCGTGAATGGCAGGTGAACACACCGCATAGACTTCTCTTAAGGCAGAGCTCAACTCGGGGCGGAGGATCTCTGCCCGCACCAAGTTATCCGTCATGCGCCCGATGGATTGATATTTCCTGGGCTGCATAGCTCGCGCGTCCCGCACCCATCCTTCTCGTAAGGCAGAATCCCAGATTCTTCGAAGTTCTCGCTCAAGACCGAGGCGAACACTGAAGAGGTACTGAACGTCGTCGGCAATTTGAAAATCAATTTGCTCAGGCGACACCGCAACAACACCACGCTCACGGAACGCGGACTCTATCGCCCCTTTGATCTGGGTCTCCAAATCCGGCAGCTGAGAATCAGGTGCAGGTGCCGGATACGGAATGTGGATCTGCGGACTAAATTCTGTCCGGACGCTCGTACGAACTTCCGTTTGTAGCGCAGCGAACTGACTTTTTACTTCGGTTTTCAGTTCTTGGATCTCTTGCTTGAGTTTGACGCCTAAAATGTCGATCTCGTGGAAGATCGGAACAAGTGCGAGGGCGAACCAGATCAGTGCTGTCAGGGCGTCGACGGCGTTGCCCGTACCCGAGATGAGTGCGGGATATCGCTGCCACAAGGTGCCACTAACGGCTCCAAAGAGGAGCAGCCACCATAAAACCCTAAACCAATTCGGCAGTTTCACTGGTGTACGACCCTATGCAAGCTATCGGATTATATATAATACTGCCCGACCGTAATTCCCATCTAAATGGCGCAACGGTCCTCCCTTCCCCTCGGGGCCTACTCCGTCATGCGCTTGAGCCCGCTCAGGGGCTGAACCTTCACCGCCCGCGAGGCGGGCTTCGCGGCCACCGTGATCTCCTGCCCGGTGAACGGCGAAATCATCTTGCGCGCCTTGGTCGCGGGCTTGCGCACCACCTTGATCTTCAGCAGGCCGGGAAGCGAGAACGTTCCCACCGCGCGTCTCTTGACGTGACGCTCGATGACCGCTCCGAGTTCGTCGAGCACCGAGGCCACATCCTTCTTGTTGAGCCCGGTCGATTCGGACAGGGCTTCCAGGAGTTGGGTCTTGGTCATGGCCTCCTTGAGTGCGGTGTTCCTGCGATTTGCGGTTGTCGCCATCTGAATTGTCCTTCTGTGGCTTGCGGCCTTTGTGGAAACGTATGGGAGACTCTCAAGGTAGCCGACCGGCCGTTGAAAAGCGAGTCGGTTCTGACGAGTCCGGTCCGGGCAGCGGCAATGCGCGGTTGCGCACCGTTGAAACCAGCCGGCGCGAACGGGCGAGCCGGGACCCGGCTCCGCCGACCTCGTCCGGTTGTTGTTCGGAATCAGGTCTTCTCGTACATGCCCCGGCCGGTACGCCTGATCCGTCCTTCCTTCGACCACCGCGAGACCACCTGCCGGTGGTACGCTGGGGTCTTCTCGCCCGCCGTTTCGTGGGCGCGCAGGGAATCCAGCGTGAACTGGTCGGGCAGTGTCGCGAAGACCGCGGCCCAATCGATCATCGCGCCGCGCGGCCCCCGTTTCAACGCTCCAGCCACGGGACGGCCCTGCCGGGACCTCTTGCCGGTCTTTCGTCCATCGAGCATGTCGTAGACCAGCTCGTGCCTCTTGATCTCCTCCTGCAACTCGCTGACTCGCCCCGTCGCCGCGGCCAACTGCTTCCTCAACCGATCGATCTGTCTCTTCACGCTAATTTTCAGGTCCGTAGCCATTTCCCGTCCCCTTTCTCACATGCCCACGCCTCAACGTTGCCACAACAGTGCGCGTCCGGCGTCCCGCTGATCGTTCGTTCTCCAGCAGAACTACAGCCTATCTGATTGAGCGAGGAGCAGGCAATCGGGATGCCGAAGGAGCATCGCTCCCTGCCGTGCCGCGAAACCTCCCGGCGATTCGCCACCGGTGTCCGAACTTGAAAAAAAGTTCGAGATAAGCCTCCGGCGGGCGCGGAAGGACGTTCCTGGAGAGCGTCCGGTCCGCGCCATTTCGTCACACGGAGGTTTGCGCATGACCCTACCCGCGAAGATTTCCGCAGACTACACGCTCCGCCCGAGCGATCTCGCCAAGGCGCTCGCCCTCCTGATCGAGGCCCGCCAGCCGACCATTGTCTGGGGACCGCCCGGGGCCGCCAAAAGCCAGATCGCTCAGCAGATCGCTGCGGCCACGAACCGCCAGTACGTCGACGTGCGGGCGCTGCTGCTCGACCCCGTGGACCTGCGCGGCATCCCCTGGCGCGACCCCGCCAACCGCACCCGCTGGGCGCCGCCGGTCTTCCTGCCGCCGTCCAACGATCCCGG
>JAJDWM010000311.1 GCA_022825595.1 Bryobacterales bacterium
CCGGGATACGACAGATGTGTCTCGACGCCCACGGCGGTCAGGCGCTCTCTCAGCAAGAGCCCAAACTGGACGTGGTGCACCTTCCAGCCACGAGCGCGGTCGCCTTCGGGAATCGGATCCCCTGGGGCCATCGAGTACCGCATGTACGTGGGAGGATCGTCGGCCGACACTAGGGAAACCGCCGAGAGCTCTTTGGCGATGGCGGATTGTTCGGCGCGAACATCCGTTCCGAAGATTCCAGCCGGGTCGCGATGGGGCCTTTCATACCCCGGAATATTGCTCAACCACCAATCGAAGTCCATCGTGGACTGACCGTTGAGCGGGGCTACGGCAGCCAGCCGTGTCGACTCGCGAGCGATGGGATCGTTGCTCGCAGGATCCGCGATGTCGTCACCGTACGCCAGCCACATGCACAGTTGCGCACCAGCGGAGCCACCGAACGCGCCGACTTGGTTCGTGTCGAAATTCCACTCCCGAGCCCTCGTGCGTATTGTCTGCAACGCTCTCTGGACGTCCCGATGGGCGGCAGGCAGCGGTGCTTGGCCCGCGAGCCGATAGTTGACCGCGGCAACCGAAATTCCGACGTCCAGAAGCTGCCTCAAGGTCCGCTGGTTGATCCGGCTCTTGTTGCCCCCGGTAAAGCCACCACCATGTATGTACAGCACTAATGGCGTTGGCACAGAAGACTCGGCCCTATAGAAATCCAGCACCTGGCGCTCGTGGTCGCCGTACGCGAAGTCGGCAACAGTGGGCGGCAGCCGCGAGGCCTCTCGCACGGATTGGGAATGGCAGACCACCACACTTACGGAGATGGCACAGACAGGAATGGCCCGGCGGAAATGGTTGATGAGCATCTTTGACGAGTCCTCCTGCTTGTAGAGCTTAGCTGGCAAGCTGCCAGTTGCAAAGAGCTTGTACCGCGCGTTTCGAGGCTGCGGAGGATCCCGTTGGAGATGCAGGGCAGGAGTGGGGACATCCGATAGCGAGACAAGTCCCGCTCGGGGAGCTTGCTTAGACCGTTACGCCCCACTCAGCACGGTCGGACGGATCGACCGGTCAATGCGTTCTGTCCTTGCAGGCCAGCCTCTGTGGCCGTACCGTCGTTTCCTAAGCGGAGCTTCCGGTCCGAGACCGTGCAAGGACCTGTTGGTGTCTCGAGAACGTATTGAACTTGGCGCGTCTGCGAGTCCTCTCGCACTTGGTCGTGTCTTCGGAGCGGGAATCTGTGAGCTTTCCCGGCGGGTGGTTGGACCGTCTGCCATCGCCCCCTATATCCGGTCCTTCGATACACACGACATCGGATCAGTCTCGGTCTTGTCAGACCATCGAGATTACGGGAGACAGTCCCGCTGCCACCTCAGAATGTCTCACGCACGCATATGGCGGGGGAGGCTGTTTCGGAGGTGGGAGGAGTCTGGTCAGGACTAAGAAGCGGCAGTCCGGGGCCATCCGTGTCGCGCGGCAGAAACGTTGCCGGGCCACGGCGTGCCAGTACCCGTTGACGGCCTGCCTACGCAGCCAGTTTCGCAGGGGGCAGGGCGGGGAGGCCAGCTCTGGGGTAGCCCAAATGACGAGCCACGCCAGAGTCACGGACATGGGCGTCAATCTTCGCCTTGCCGACGTCTACGCCGGAATTCAGAGTGCTCGGATTGGGGTCTTTCCGGCGTTGCCATCCACATGCAACTCGGGCCTGCACCCACCCTTCCATTTGGTGTGCGAGGCATGGAGGAACAAGTGGCACGGTCCGACAAGGCTCTTGGACGGATCTTGGGGGCGCGGGGAGCTACGGTGCGGCCCGTTGCCCGTCGGCGGCCCCTCGCCAGACAGCGAGAAGGAACTCTGCATGAGCGGAACAAGGCGCGAAAAACTGCGTCTCCGCCGCTGCTATAGGATGGTCACGGTCGCGGTGCGCTGAGCTCCCCGCCGCGGTCCCGGTAGCATGCCATGAAACGGATCGTGAGACCCATCGCCGCCCACCACTCGAGATTCGCCACCGCAGCTCTCCGCCGAAGCAATTTACGACGCCAGCGCCTGGTCCGCAACAGACGTTCTAGAGGCCAACTCGGGCAAGCACTTGGAGCGGCTCGAACATTCCGTGGCTCCCGTAACGGCCTCCGGAGGATGACTGGACTTTTCATCTGCCTGCTCGCGGTGTCGGTCGGTGTCGCATCCGCCGAGACTTGGCGGGGGTTGGTCGTAGCGCCTGAGAACCGCTGCGCTCCGTACCAAGCCAGCGACTATTCCTACCCGCAGTCGGTGGAGCCGCGCATCATCGCCGAAATCGGCAAGATCTACGGGCCCTATACGGGTCGCTGTTTCTCGTCAAGAGGCGAAACCGACATCGAACACATGGTGGCGCGGTCTGAAGCGCACGACAGCGGACTATGCGCGGCCGACTCGGAAACGAGGAAGCGCTTCGCGCGGGATCTGCTGAATCTCACCTTGGCTGGACCTCGGGTGAATCGCTACCAGAAGCGTGACCACGATGCGGCAGGATGGTTGCCGCCCCAGAACAAGTGCTGGTTTGCCTTCCGGGTGATTGAGGTGCGTCGCAAGTACGGTCTCACAATCGACCGGCGGGAGGCCGACGCGCTCGACCGCGTGCTCTCGGCGTGTAACTCGGCGGAAATGGTAGTCGGGGAGTGCGCTCCCGCGACGGTGCCGCCCCCGGCGCGGAGCGCAGAGCCTTCGGGTGACCCGTTACGGCTCTACGACGACAACGGTAATGGTCGGATCACGTGCGCCGAAGCGCGCAAGCACGGGATCGCACCGGTGCCGCGCAGCCATCCTGCGTACCGCTACATGCGTGACGGCGATGGCGACGGGGTGGTCTGCGAATAGGTCTAGCGATTCACTGACCAACGAACTGCGAGTGCTTGCCAAGCCTAGGCAGGCACTGGTCTCAAGTGTGTCCATGAAGCAGCAGGTCGGTGCGTTTCTTGTTCGGGTATCCCCACTGCTCGAAGGAGAACCGTGCCCCCGGGGAGTGACATCGCTGTTCCGGAGATCCTCGCCCCGTCCAGATTACGCTCCGGGCTCGAGGAGCGGACTCGCCTTCCACAACGAGCCGGTCGGCACCCGAGAATGGCGTGAGCTGGCCCATCGAGTACGCCTCGGTTACGCGCTCAACTTGGCATCCGCCTTCCTGTTGTCACTGTTGAACTTTCTTGGATTCACGGCCGAAGCCATCTTGAGGATCCGGCACGAGTGCAATACTCCTCGTCAGCGTGAGGAAGTTCAACACTGAGGGCCCCATGGTGCCCAAGCGGCACTACTGCATTCCGCCGCTCAGCCGCGTTGATCTCGAAGAACTCCTCGAACTTGTCGAGGACATGCGCTACTTCGTCCTCTACGCCCCACGCCAGACCGGCAAGACGTCGACCCTCCTAGCCCTCGCCGACAAACTGAACGCCACAGGCACGGTTCGGTGTCTCTACGTCAACTTCGAGCCCGGCCAGACTGCGCGCGAGGACGTCCAAGAAGCCATGAGGGTCCTCTTGGGCCAGATCGCAGAGGAAGCTGAGGCAGTGCTGGGAGATGAGTTCGTCAGCCAGATGATGCTGGACCTTCTTGCCAAACATGGCGGTCATGGTGCCCTCAACGTAGCCTTGTCCCGTTGGTCGAGGGCCTGCAACGAACCACTGGTTCTGCTCATCGACGAGATCGACGTGCTCTTGGGCGACTCGTTGATCTCCGTCCTGAGACAGCTCAGGGCTGGCTATCCCAAGAGACCGCGCGGCTTCCCACAGAGCATCATCTTGTGCGGCGTGCGCGCGACCCCCGCGACTACCACATCTTCTCCACCTCGCTCGGAAAGAACGTCGCTTGGGGCAGCGCCTTCAACATCAAGGCCAAGTCGCTGCGGTTGGCAGACCTTACCCATCACGAAGTGCGCTTGCTGCTGGGCCAGCACACCGCTGAGACCGGCCAAGAATTCGCGCCCG
>JAJDWM010000653.1 GCA_022825595.1 Bryobacterales bacterium
AAAGCGGTCGAAGTCGCGGTCTTCGGTCAGCAGGCAGGAGACGCCATGCTCCCTGCAGACCGCCACGACCTGGGCATCGAAGACCAGATTTCCGACCGTGCCGCCATCGTGGATGCTCTCCATGGGCAGGCGCCCGTACCCCGGGCCCGGACTGAGAAGGGTAGCGCTCGGCTACGAAAGCACGCGGGCCACAGCTTCGCATGCTTCTTCGGCTGAGTGCGGCGGATTGAAGAGCCTTGGGTGGGTGACGACCCGCATGAACTTGCCCACGCAAGAGACCGGGATCCCCCAGCGGGCCGGAGACTCCGCAAGCTCGGTCAGGCGAGCGCGCGCGGATCCGTGGAGAGGCAGTTCAGCGCGGTGGGCGTAGACGAGGATGTTGGTGTCAACGGCCGTCAACTCCGGCCCTCCATGGTCTCGTAGAGCGCGTCACGATCGTTGACGGTAACGCCCGGCACAGGCCGTCCGCGCTTGACCAGCAATCGCAGCCGAAAGTCGGCCTGGCTACGCGAGGTCGACGCCAAGTGATCGCGCAACGCCGTCTCGATTAGGCGTGTGAGCGTCTGTCCACTCTCCGCTGCGCGCACCTTCGCGGCCCGCAGGATCTGGTCATTAATGTTCAGCGTCGTCTTCATATGAATACCCGTACGGACCCTACCAGACTTCTGGCCAATTGCTGGCCGTCGTCTCCGCAGCCTGCGGGAAGGCGTCCTCGCCGTTCGCGCTTAGCCCGAAACCGTCCCGCCTCGGGCCCGCCCGGTGAGTCCTTGCCAGGGAGGCTTGCCCCCTGCTGACGCGGCATGCGGTGGCAAAGGGCGCGAAGAGGCGTCGGGTCAGTCGGGCCCGCGCTTGGCGTGACTGGGCTGCGAGCGGGCGGTGATGCCCGAGCCCTCCGTGATGTCGAGGAACTGCCCGCTTGCGACGTCGCTGATGGTGTCTGTCGACGATTCGAGAGGCCAATCGATGGTCACCACGTCGGCCTTGGTGCTTCCGCCGAGGCCGAAGTGCAGCCTGAGGTCATGACTAGAGAGGAAGCTCGAGCCTGACCTGACTTCTTGGACCAAGACCCGGTCACCGGCCCGCACACTGACCCGGGCCCCGATCGCGCTGCGGTTTGACTGGGTGCCCACTAGGCGCAGCGTGAGGAAACTTCCTGCAGCGGGAGAGTCGTTGCGGAGCAGGCTAGGGCGCTCGTTCATGTTGTTGACGAAGACGTCCGGGTCGCCATCGTTGTCGTAGTCACCGACGGCCAGGCCTCGGCTAGAGTGTGCCGCGAGAATCGCAGAATCGGCCGGCGGATTCACGGGCTCCAGTCGGCGGCCGGCAACGTTTCGGTACAGAAGGCGTTGCTGGCGGTAGGGATTGTCGGGGACGAGCCCCTCGATTTCCGGATAGGTGTGGCCGTTTGCCACGATGATGTCCGGCCAAGAGTCCAAGTCGTAGTCGAGGGCCCCGACTCCCCAGCCCATGTAGCGGGCGCTGACCCCTGCACCGAGCGTGTGCACCCTGTCCTCGAATGTCGAAGATGCAGAGCTTATGTATACGTTGGATGCCTCCTGGATGAAGTTGGTCTTGATAATGTCAAGCCTGCCGTCCCCGTCCAGGTCCGCCGCTGCCGAGCCCATTCCTGCTTGGACGTCGCCGTTCTCGTCAAGGGCGACGCCCGCGAAGAGAGCCATTTCTTCGAACGTGCCGTTGCGCCTGTTCTCAAGAAGGATGCTGGCCTGAGAGTCAACGGCGACATAGATGTCAGGCCAGCCGTCGAGGTTGTAGTCAAGAGGGGTCACCGACAGCGAGTACCGGTCGCCGACACTGGCAATCCCAGCCTTCTCTGATACATCCTCGAAGCGGCCTCCGCCGAGATTCCGGAAGAGCTGGTCCGTCTCACCTGGAAGGCCGCGGGGTCCGCAAGCCACCGCCTGGCCCATCCACTGGCAGGTAGGGCTGACGCCCCTCCGGGGAACGCGGTCGATCTCGAAGGCGACGTAGTTCGCGACGAAGAGGTCGAGATGCCCGTCGAGGTCATAGTCCAAGAATGCGCATCCCACCGACCACTTGGCTGCCCGTCCGACGTCAGCTTCGGTGGTGATGTCTGTGAAGCTGCCGAGCCCCGTGTTGCGGTAGAGGGCGTTCTGGCCGAAGTAGGTCACGAACAGATCGTCGAAGCCGTCGTTGTCGATGTCCCCGACGCAGGCCCCGTGGCCCCAACCCGTCCTGCCGACACCGGTCGTTTCAGTGGCATTGGTGAACGTGCCGTCTCCGTTGTTGCGGTACAGATGGTTGGAGGGGGCCTCGCTTGGTGGGAAGCCCTCCAGGGTCGTGCCCGAGACGAAGAATGCGTCGAGAAACCCATCGCGGTCGTAGTCCAGGAGCGCGACGCCGGGCCCGATAGCCTCAAGAATGTAGTCCTTGCGGTCGTCCCTGCCGCAGTAGAAGACATCGGACAAGCCCGCCTCTTCGGCCACGTCCACGAACATCGCCTGACCGGCGAGACATTGAGCAACCAGCATGGGGAGCATCGCGCGTCCCGCGGCGCGGCGCCCCCTCGCGTCGAGTGCGCGCACCGGCCCTTACCGCCCGACAGGGCTTGAAGCGGGCGCTTCCTTCTTGCGGAGGCGCTGGATCCGGTCCGTGCGCGCCTGCCGGGCTTCGTCCTCATTGCGCTTGAAGAGCCGGAACTGCTCTTGGGACAGGTCCGTCCTCCCGGTTTGGCGGTACAGCCTCGCCAAGACGTAGTGGACCCTGTTGAGGGTCGGGTCCAAGTCCAACGCCAGCAAGTACTCTCCGATCGCGTCCTCCCACCTCTGGAGGAGTTCGTAGGCCCGTCCCAGATCCCTCCGGACGTCAGGGTCCTCGGGGTCGGCCGCTGCCGCCTCCGTGAGGAACGGCAGTGCCCGGTCGGCTTGCCGCAGCTGGACGTGAATCCGGCCTAGGCGCTTCCTTGCGTCGCTCGAGTGCGGGTGGATCTCCAGCTCGTCCAGACATGCCTGGCGGGCTTCTTCGTAACGTGAGTTCTCGAGGTAGTAGTCTGCGAGCTCAATACGGATCTGGGTCTCGAAGGGGCAGGCCTCGATCGCAGCGGCGAACTCGGCCTCGGCCTCGGCCATCTCCTGGGCGGCGAAGTTCATCGCCTTGACGAGCCTCGCGCGGCACGATGAGGGATGTTCGCGGACCAGCAAGTCGAAGTACTCGAGCGCAACTTGCCTGAAGATCTCCGCCCGTAGGGTCTGGACAGCCTGCAGCGACTGCGCCGCCAGTGCGGGCGATTGCGCCACGGCGGCGGCGGATCCGTAGTCGTCGAGCCAAGTGTGCAGGCTCATCCTCAAGTAATCTCGCAGCCACTCGAATTCCGGCGCAATCGGCTCGTCCAGTGCGGACATGGCCTCATCGAAGCGTCCATCGGCGATGGCGTCCGCCGCTGCGGCCCAAGCGCCGGAGTCGTCTTCGCTGAGGCGCTTGGCCAGTTCGGCGTTGATCTCGGCTCCCACCATGGGCACGGGCGGAAGGTTTTTCGGATCGACCGTCGGCAGCGAGCGCAGGATACCCTCGAACTCGACCTTTGTTCCGATCTCGGCCACCTGCTCTTTCGGGAGGAGACTGCCGTCGATGGGCAGGGGCGGCACAGCGGGCAGCAGGCTCCAGTAGCGCTGCAGTGCAAGGTCCGATGAGATGTCCAGCCCGAGGATCGCGAGCATGCGCGCCAAGGGGAAGAAGATCGAGGCGTTGAAGGGATCCATCTCCCCGGCCTCGAGGTACTCGATTGCCGCGACTTGGTACACCTGCTGGCTCTCGAAGAGCCGTGCCGCCGTCAGGTGCGTTTCCTTTGAGTCAGGGTGCGAAAGCGTCTGCTCGTTTACGATCCTTTCTGCGAGTGCCAAATAGGCCTGCCCTATCGAGTACAGGATGTTCGGCGCTTGATCCCCGGCTTGCGACAGGGCCTGCCCGTAGGCCTCGATGGCCTCCGTGTAGCGGAGATTGGCGGCGTAGGCCTGTCCTAGGTGCAGTGAGCTCTCGAGGGTCGGCCGAAGGCTGTGTACGGCCTCAAGATGCGGCAGCGCCTCGTCCGGTCGCTCGACGTTGAGGTACGAGATCCCGAGGAATAGCCGGCTGCCGGCCATACTCCTGTCGAGGGCGATTCCCGTCTCTAACGCTTCGATCGCCGCCAGATAGTCCCGCTGGTAGTAGGAGACTAGGCCGAGGTTGTGGTAGACGCGCGGGACCGCCGCTGGGTATCGCTCGAGGATGGCGCGGTATTCTGCGGCAGCCTTTGCCAGTTCCCCGGCCTGTTCGAGGGTCTTGGCCGAGCGGAAGCGGGTTTCAATGAACTGGTAGTCTGCGGGGCCTAGCGCGCGCTGCTGCGCAGTCGCAAACCCCACCAGGAGCACCAGCGAGATCCCCAATCGGCGCAATGATCTGGCCAACATTCCCGAGTGCATGGGCTTTGTCCGCCTGCCGTTCCGGCCCGCGGCTATTCCGGGCCGACCACGCGGATCCAATGGTCGCTGAACATACTATGGCGCATAACGCGCCGCTTGGGCATGTGGCAGCTGCTGCAGTCCGTGGAGGACACGGGGCACACCGCGCCGTCTGCCCGTGTCTGCCCGTCATGGCAGGCTTGGCAAGGCTTGTCCAGATTGGCGGCCTCGTCTGCGACGTCGAGATGCGGATCATGGCAGGTCGTGCAGGCAAGCTCGGCAAAGGACTCGTTGAAGCATCGGCTCAGAACGATCCGTTGGCTCGGGAAGCGGACGCTGTGCGGGGTGCGCTCCAGCAGCGCCAACGCGTCGAAGTCGTTGTCCTGCGGAGGTGTCCCGTGGCAGGCTCCGCACATCTGGATCTGCGCAAAGCCCGCAAGGCCCCCCGGATCGAAGATCGTACCCTCAAGCGCCCGGCCTCCCAGTGCCGCGTCCACGTGCCGCTGCCCAGGGCCGTGGCACCGCTCGCAGCGGATGCCGGCTTCGTCCGATGCCGGACCGGACGCCCTCTCGTCGTACCCCGTGGTGTGGCAGCCGAAGCACTCTGCCACCTCCTCGCTTGTGAGGGCCCGTCCGAGGCTCTCGACGGAATCCTTCGGATCGTACTGCGATGCGCCGGTTGTGAAGCTGACCGCCCCGAGGCTCTCGTACCATGTCAGGCGGCTCTCGACCCACGCGCCGCCTTCGG
>JAJDWM010000650.1 GCA_022825595.1 Bryobacterales bacterium
CGTCACAGGGCGAAGGTGCGCATGCTGGGGGAGATGGCCCAACTCAGCGCGACTCGGCGCCCAGCCGCTTGGGTTGAACTCGCAAAGCACTACGAGCACCTCGAGAAGGACTTCAGGAAGGCGCTCGACCTGACCCGCCGCGCAATGCGAGTCGAGCCATCCGACGAGTTGCAGCACCGCCAGCGGCGGCTGTTGCGCAAACTGGAGACAGCCGAAGGCACCCGACCGGCGGCCGTGTCGAGCGGCGACGCTGGGTCATCCACCAGTCCCGGTGACCAGCCCTAGCTCTCTCTCAAGCTCGGCTTTCTTGCTGACCAAATCCGCCAGATCCGAGAGGTTTTGGGTGGACGACCGACGGCCGAGCTCTCGCAGCAAGTCTTCGTACTGCATCTTCCGCAGTTGCGTCCGGAGGGCGTCAAGCAACTCACTTCCCCCGTCTAGGCTGAGTTTCGGGCTGTCCGCCGCGAATGCGACCTGCATCAGCCTCTCCCGCTCTTCCTCCTCAAGGCGGGCGGCCGCGGCCTCACTGCGAAAGGGGTCATTGGACCTTTCTGCCAGCAGCATCGCCTTGAGGATGTGGCGACTGGGCAAGCCTCCCGACGCGATCTCGCAAGCGGGCTCCAGCAGTTCGGCGCGCGCCTCCTCGTCTTGCAGGAATAGTAGGATTAGGAGCCTCTCACTTGGAGAGAGGCCGTCGGAGCGTTTCTGCGGCCGCCTGCTGCGGTGTGACCTCGCCGCCTTGAAGCTCCGCAGCCTGCGCAGCGCAACGCCCTCCGGCAGACCGATGTGCGCCGCGAGTTCGGTTGTAGTGGTCACCCGCTGAACCTCATCCGGAAGCAGTACGACGGATTTCAGCAAGCTCTCGAAGGCCGCTCTCCGGCCGTCGGCGCTTCGTACGTTGAACTTCTTCGCAGCGCGTTCCAATAGCCAGCTGAAGTAGCGAGGCGCCCCATCCAACTGCTGGCGGTACGAGTCGCCCCCGTGTCGCATACAGTACTCATCCGGATCAGTCCCGTCCGGCAGCTCAAGGACTCGCACCTGCATTCCTTCGCGCAGGAGCATTTGCACAGACCGCTCGGCGGCGGTTTGGCCAGCCTCGTCGGAGTCGAAATTGACCACGACCGTGTCGCAATGTCGGCGGATCAGACCGACCTGTGCGGGGGTCAAGGCAGTGCCGCACGCCGCAACCGCATTCTGGATGCCCGCCTTCCAAACACCGATCACGTCCATGTAACCCTCGACGAGCACAGCGTATCCGGCCTGTCGCATGGCGCTGCGCGCTCGGTGCAGGTTGTACAGCACGGAGTTCTTTCGGTAGATCGGGGTCTCGGGGGAATTGAGGTACTTGGGCTGCTGGCCGGCCCGGCGGCTCCGCCCAGCGAACGCGATGAGCTTGCCCGCGTCGGAATGGATCGGAAAGATCACCCGGTCTCGGAATCGCTCGTAGAATCCGTCGCTATGGTCAGACTTGCCAACGATGCCCGAATCCACGACATGGCTTCGAGGGAGCTTCTTGGTTCTTAGGTGGCGCATCAGTTCCCCGCCGCCGGGGGCATATCCCAACTCGAACTCATCGACGTCTCGGTCGTCGAGGCCGCGAGAGCGGAAGTAGCGCAGTGCCGAGGACCCCCGAGCGCCCCGCAGTTGTGCCGCGAAGAAGGTTTGAACGATCTCGTGGATCCTCAGTAGGGCCTCGCGCTTCTTGGCTGCCGCGTCAGCCCTTGGCCCCGATCCCCTGCGCGGCATCTGCCGGCCCTGCTCCTCCGCGAGTGTCTGCAGCGCCTCGCGGAAGCTCATGCCCTGCAGTTCCATCAGGAAAGTGAACACATCCCCGCTCTTGCCGCACCCGAAGCACTTGTAGATCTGCATTCCTTCGTGGACCGAAAAAGACGGGGTCTTCTCGCGGTGGAACGGGCACAGCCCTAGGTAGCGCTGCCCGCCCTGCCTTCGAAGGCGCACATTCGCCCCGACGACGCTGACGATGTCAGCCGCTGCCTTGACTTCTTGTGCGAAGTCCATGTGCCAGTTAGCCCGCGGTCTGTCGGGCCGGGCCGTGCGCTCAGTCCAAGACCTTGATGCGGATGTTCTTGTACATCACGGTGCTTCCAGGATCGTGTCCCTGCAGCGCGATGGTCCCGCTCGACAGCTTCCTCAGCGGAAAGTTCTGGCCGCGGCCGCTCGAAAGCGGGCGCAACCCCTCCCAGTCATCGGGCTGAACCCAGTTCGTGACGAGATCGCTGTTGATGTACACCTTGACGCTCTTGTCGCGGACAATGATGTGCTCTGTGAACCACTCGTCATCGTTCGCTGGAACGATCAGGTTGTCCAAGACTGCGTAAAGGCTCCCCGACTTGCGGGGGTCGCGCGCGTAAGTGTTGTTGACCTGGACCTCAAACCCCTTTTCCGGCCATCCTTCTTCCTGATAGACCGTGTGGAAGTAGATACCACCATTCGAGTTGTTCTTGGCTAGGACGTCGACCTTCAGCTCAAAGTTGTGGAACTCCGCGCCCTCAACCGGGCCTGCATAGAAGAGGTGGGCGCGTGGCCCTCGGGCCACGATAGCTCCGTCCGATATCTGGAAGGTGTCCGGGTTCTCGGTCGACACCTTCCAGCCATCGAATGTGGATCCGTCCCAGAGTGCGACCCAGCCGTCTTCTTCGGCCACGATCGGGCTAAGGGCCAAGGCGGACACTAGCGCCGCAAGCTGCAATGCTCTCATATCCCGGCCATTGTACTAGCACGTTCGCAGGCCGGCATGACCGAATCCACCGAGAGCCGCGACGGCCGTGCGACAAGACCCGTCCCGTCGACGGCCTCAGGCCACGCCGGCGAATCCCTGCCTGAATACCCGCCTCACGTCTCGCCGCGTGGCCGCGACGACCTCTTCCAAGGGCCGTCCGGCGACCGAATCAGGGAGCCACCGCGCCACGAGCTCTCCGAGAAGTTCACGGTGCCAAGCCGTGGGGGGAAGTGCGTGCGCGGAACTGCCCGCAAAGACCCGCGTGCCGTGGTCGATGGCGCGCATCACGCGTGCCCCGTCGAGCAGCGTGTCGAGGCGGTCGCCGAAGGCCGGGTCCGTTTGGCGGATGATCTCGACGCGCTCTGGCGTGTTGAGCGACTCGTAGAAGGACCCGGCGTGCCGCAGGCGCCAATACAGCAGCAGGAAGTCGATGTCGTAGTAGCCTCCGGGCCCGGACCTGAGCGGCTTGACCGTTCCCTGCTCCGCTTCGAGGCGCCCGCGCATTTTCAGCAGCAGCGAGGCGAAGCCGTCCAAGTGGGAGAACCGCCGCCAGATGGCCCCCTGCAGTTCCGCTAGGAACTTCCGGCCGCGCGCACCGTCCCCTGCCACGTGCCGGGCCTTCATGTATGTGATGACCTCCCACGATTCCGCACGGTCTGCAAAATATGCGAGGAATTGTCCTTCGGTCTGGACCAGATTCCCGTCGCGCCCAAGCGGCCTCAGACGAGCGTCGATGGGGAACATCTGACCGTCGACCGTGTAGCTGCTGACAATGTCGATGAATCGGTTCGCCACGTGGGTCCACGTCTGGAGGTTGCGGGCTTGGCTGTCGGGGATGACGAAGACGACATCGGCATCCGACCCAAAGTCGAACTCTCGCATGCCGAGGCGGCCGAGCGCTATGACTCTCAGCAATGAGCGAGGCGAGTCCTCAACTGCAGCCGACGGGGCCGCCTCATGCAACGCCAGCTCGTGAGCGCCACGCAGGATCGCATCAGCGAGGTCGCTCGACTGCGCCAGCGTGTCGAAGACGTCCTCTCCGTCGCAGATGCTCCTGGTCTGGATGCACAGCATGCGCTTGCGATAGAGCTTGCGCAGTTCGGCAGCAGATTCGTCGGGATCCTTATTCCCGGCCAGAATCCTCTCGACGACCCGCCCAGGCGGCTCGGAAGACAGCTGCGCATCGTCGAGGAGAGCCTTCAGGTCCTTCGGAAAGCGCACCAAGTAGCCCCCAAAGTGATTGCTGTACTCCATCAGGTGGGCGACCCGAGGAACGAGCTCGGGGTTGTCGGAGAGCAGGTCCAAGGCCTCGGGAACCTTGAGGAGCCGGTCCAGAAAGTGCTCCAGCGACCGGTTCCCCCACCTCAGTTGGACCGCCTCCAATCGCTCGGCGAGAGATTCCGACCGTTGGCTAATGCGTGGCAAATGGACGCGCCAGACCGACGACGCGACAGGTGAGGGCGTACTGCTGTCGCTTCGGTCGCTGGCAGGGACCGCTACACGTCTTGTCGAATACTGGACTTCCGGCGACTCCTGCTGTCCGCGGATGACGCGGTCGTAGATCTCGCTGACCGAGCGGCAGCATTCCGCGACGCGCGCCCGCAACTCATCCGGCGCCTGCTTGCCACGATGGATGCCGATCTGCACTGCCACTCGAGTGGCCGCCTCGTCACTTACGGGAAGCTGGTGCGTTTGCGAGTTGTTGGCCATCTGCAGCCGGTGCTCAATCTTCCGGAGGAAGCTGTAGGACTGGAACAAGCGGCTGTAATCGCCGTCCTCCAAGTAGCCCTTTTCGCGGAGCCGGTGCAGAGCGTACATGGTCCCACCGCTGCGGAGGAAGCGGTCTTGTCCCCCGTAGAGTCGCTGCAAGCACTGCACCAGAAACTCGATGTCGCGAATGCCGCCTGGGTCCAGCTTCACGTCCATCGCCAGGGGGCTGCGGGGTCGGCGGGCCTTCTGAATCCTGTCTCGCGTCTGAGCCAGCTTTTCGATCTGCGTGAAGTCGGTCGTGGTCCGGTAGATCCTGGGCGTCACAACC
>JAJDWM010000322.1 GCA_022825595.1 Bryobacterales bacterium
CTCGGCACGACCGATCCCCCTTCCCACCGCTTTGCGCGCGGCTTGGTAGAACAGGCGTTTACCCGCGCCACGGTCGCAGGCTTGGTGCCGCGCATTTCGCGGCTCTCGCGGGAGCTTGCAGCCAAGGCCCGTGAGGTCGGTTCCTCGGAGATGGTTACCGAGATCTCGGCACCGCTGAACGCGGAAATCTTGGGGTCGATGTTCGGCGTGCCGCGCAGCGACTTCCTGCTCCTGCGCCGCTGGCTCGATGACTTCTTCCTGCGCAGCAGCCCGACGAATGGTGCCGAAGCGCCGCAAGAGCGGGCCATGCGCAAGCTGAACGAGTATCTGGACGCCCTTGCGGTTGAGCGGCTCAAGAGGCCGTCCGAGGATCTGATCAGCGCCATGCTAGCCGTCCAGAGCGGCCAGCAGCGGCTCACGCGGGAACAGGTCGTTGTCACGACCATGACCTTCCTTACAGCCGGGTTCGAATCGACCAACAACCTGTTCACCAACCTTGCCCACGCCCTTGCCGTGCATCCGGGCGTCTACCGTCAGATCAAGGACGACCCGGGGCTGGTTGGCGCCTTTGTCGAGGAGGGCATGCGCTGGGACGCCGCTGCCCAAGGCTTTGTGCGCTGCCCGACCCGAGATGTCAGGATGCATGGCACTACAATCCCCGAAGGCGCGCAGGTGCTAATGCACATCGGTTCGGCGAACCGCGACGAGCGTAAGTTCCCGGATCCGGACCGGTTCCGGCTGCGCCGCCGGAGGAACCAGCACCTCGGACTGGGCAAGGGGATCCACTTCTGCGTAGGGGCGCCCCTTGCCCGCCAGATGGCCGGGTCGCTGTTCTCCGAGTTGGTCGCCGCCAGCGGCCGCTGGGAGGTCGACTTCGCGCGAGCGCGACGGGTCGCAACCCCGAATTTCCGGGGCTTCCGCAAGCTGCCCCTCTCGATCTGAGGCCCGCACCGATGCGCCGATCGCACCCACGCTGGCCGCTGCTGGTCGCGCTGGTGGCCTGCGCCCTGTTCCAGAACTTCTGGATGTGGTCCGACGACCGCCTCATCGCGGGCCTTCCCGCCAATCTCGCCTACCACCTGGGACTCTGCGTCGCCGCCTCCGGAGCCCTCGCGGCGGTGATCCGCTGGGGCTGGCCCCGGGACTTTGGCGAGTAGGTGCCCGGCATGGTCCTCACGGTTCTTGGCGGCTACCTTGCCGTTGTGCTGGGCCTGGGCCTGTTCGGCCATCGGCTGTTCCGCGGGACTGGAGAGGACTACTTCCTTGCCAGCCGTTCGATCGGCCCTTTCGTCCTGGTGATGACTCTGCTGGGCACAAACATGACGGCGTACACCCTCCTCGGAGCATCCGGGGAGTCCTATCAGCGGGGCGTTGTTGTCTTCGCGCTGATGGGGTCGAGCACTGCGCTGCTCGTCCCGTTCCTGATCTACTACCTCGGGATCCGGGCATGGCAGGTCGGTCGGCGGCACGGGCACGTGACGCAGGTGCAGTTGGTGCGGCAGCGCTACGGATCGGACAGCCTTGGCCTGCTGCTTTTTGCGGTGGTGGTCGCACTGATGCTGCCGTACCTTCTGATCGGCGTCAAGGGTGCCGGTGACGCGCTAACGATCCTCACGGGTGGGGCGGGCCAAGGCCTGCCGGGTTGGGTCGGGAGCTTGGCAGTCTGCGCCGTGACCTATGTCTATGTCAGCTACGGGGGAATGCGCAGCACGTCGTGGGTCAATGCCCTGCAGACGACAGTCTTCTTGCTGTTCGGGGTCGTGGCGTATGTCGCCGTAATGTCGGAGTTCGGCGGTGTGCAAGCGGCCATGGAGCGCCTGCGGGCCGACCAGCCCGCCATGGCCAGTTTCGGCTCCGGGCGCTTCGCGACGCTACAGATGGCCTCCTTCCTGCTCCTGCCGCTGTGCACGGGTGCGTTCCCGCACCTGTACAGCCACTGGCTTTCCGCGCGCAGCGCCGAGAGCTTCCGCCTGGCCATCGTGGCGTACCCAGTGCTGGTCGCCGCGACTTGGTTCCCTTCCGTGACGCTGGGCGCCGTCGGCCGGCTGCAGTTCGATCCGCCCCTTGACGGGCCCGTGCTGGTCAAGCTGATCGTCGCCAACACGGGCGATGTCGTCGCGGGGTGCCTAGCGGCGGGAGTCTTCGCGGCAATCATGTCCTCGCTCGATTCCCAAATCCTGGCCCTCGGGGCGATGTTCACGCAGGACATAGTGAGGCACTACGGGTTTCAAGGGACTCTCCGGGAGGACCGCCAAGTTTGGTTCGGGCGGCTATTCGTGCTCGCCTTCCTCGCGGCGACTTTCCTGTGCTCGCTGGTGGCTTCGCAGTCGATCTTCGCGCTCGGCACTTGGGCGTTGACTGGATTCGCAGGACTGCTGCCCATGCTTGCGGCAACCCTGTTCTGGCCGCGGGCTACGGCCGCGGGGGCAGCGGCCTCGATTCTGGCGTCGTCGTCGCTGTGGGCCTGGTTCTTCTGGGACTCGCTGAACACTGCGGGGCCCTACTCGGTCGGCGGAACGGGCCTTATGCCGGTC
>JAJDWM010000531.1 GCA_022825595.1 Bryobacterales bacterium
CGAACTTTGACTTGCCGGAACGGACTTTCGGCCAGGCCACGTTTGGTCGGTCGCTGTCCGCGGGGCAAGCACGCCAACTTCAGGCTGGCTTTCGATTCTCGTTCTAGCTTCCGCGTATCACGCGGTCAGGCAGTTGCTGCCGCCTGAGGTCCGCCAGGTCCGGGCCGGCTCATGAACCGCCCCGGAACGGTGCCACGGGGACTCCTCGCGCCAGACGGTGCACGATCCGCCCGTCGGGCTCGTCCTTCGATCTGAGGATGGCATTCCCTGCGATCCACCGCCGGTCCGGCCAATCGCAGGCCGCGGGTGACGATGCGGCGCTGCGCGCACCGCGCGGTCGGCTGGACCTCCAGCAGTTCGTGGTCTTCAACTCCCAGTTCCTTGCGCTGGTGAGGGCTGGCCTGCCGATCCCCCAGTCACTCGACCTTCTAGTCGGCAATGTCCGCAACAAGGCTTTGGCCTCGCACTTGGCCAAAGTGCGCGACGACGTCAAGGTCGGCGTGCCGCTCTCCGAGGCATTCCGCAGCCGCGGAGTGTTCCCGCCAATCTATGTCACATCACTGCTGGCCGGAGAACGCTCAGGGGGGCTGGACGAGGTCTTGGAGCGTTACATCAGCTACCAGAGCCTCGCTCTGGCGATCCGCAAGAAGATCCTCGTGTCGCTGATCTATCCGTCCGTGCTGGTGGTGCTGGTCGTCGTGCTGGTGGTCTTCCTGGTCACATACGTCGTGCCGGAGTTCGCGAAGCTCTACGAGACGATGGACTCGAACCTGCCGCTGTCGACTCAGCTGCTGGTGGCCACCGGCAATGCCGCACGGGAACACGCCGTCCCAATCCTGCTGACGGTGGTGTCGGCTCTGGGTCTCGGAGCCTGGGCTCTGCGGCGGGACGGCACGCGGCGCCAGGTCCAAGGGCTCACACTGCGCTCGCCAGTCTTGGGGCCTCTTTGGATCCGCTATCAGGTAGCGCAGCTGGCGAGGCTGCTGAGCACGTTGCTAACCGGGGGAGTGCCGCTGGTCGCCGCGCTCGAGACGGCTGGCACTTCCGTGGGGACAGGTGTCCTCCAAGACACCCTGAGGACAGTGCAAGAGCGGGTCCGAGAGGGCCAGGGGCTATCGCTGAGCATTGCCCGGGCCGGCATCTTCCCGAAGCTTGCAATCGAAATGGTGAAGGTCGGCGAGGCCACGGGTGCGCTTCCGCAAATGCTGACCTCGGTGGCGGAATTCTTCGACGAGGAAGTTCAGACTAAGACGACAGCCCTCCTGAGCCTGATCGAGCCCGTGATCATGATCTTCATGGGAATCTTCGTCGCATTCGTGCTCATTTCCCTGTACCTGCCGATCTTCAGCCTCGCAGAGCAGTTCTGAACGCGGCCGCGGTGCACGGTGACAGACGGCGGATCGTCTGGACCTGATGGCGGGCCCCGTGCCCGGCGATAGACCCGTGCCCCCCGCAGACGCAGCCCGCTCCGAGTTCCGGGACGGTGGCCAGATCGACCCCCGCGAGCTGGCGGAGCGGTTCCGCTACCCGTTCGTGGACCTCGAGTCAGCCAGGATTGACGGCGGCCTGTTCCGGACTGTGCCGCTGGATCTGATGTTCCGGCATCGGTTCGTCCCGCTCTCCGAGCGGAACGGGTCCTTGGAGATCGCAATTGCGGACCCGAGACGACTTCTCGAGCTTGACGAAATCGCGTCCCTGCTCGGCAAGAGGCTGCGCATCTCAGTCGCGGCTCTGGACCAGATCAACGACGTCTTGGAGAAGACCGAGCAGTCCCAGCGGGTCCTAGAGGAGGTCACCGAGGGCTTCACGCTGGAGGTCAGCGATTCGCAGGATGCCAGCGAGACACTCTCGATCGACAAGCTGACCAAGTCGAGTGATCTGGCACCTGTCATCAAGCTGATCGACACAACCATCTTCAATGCGCTGGAACGCCGCGCTAGCGACATCCACATCGAGACCCGGAACGCGGACGTTGCCATCAAATACCGCATTGACGGCGTGCTGCACTTTGCAATGCCGCCCCTGGCCAAGGAGTGGCATGAGACGATCCTCTCCCGCATCAAGGTCATGAGCGAGCTGGACATCGCGGAGCGCAGAATCCCCCAAGACGGTCGGTTCAGGGTCCGCTACCGGGGGCGGCAGATCGATTTCCGCGTCTCGATCATGCCGACGGTGTACGGCGAGGATGCAGTGCTGCGCATTCTGGACAAGCAGGCGATGAGCGAGAAGTTCTCCAAGCTCTCCCTGGATGTGGTCGGCTTCAGCCCGGACGACCAGCGCAAGTTTGCGCACTACATCAGGGAGCCGTACGGCATGGTCCTGGTCACGGGCCCGACCGGGTCCGGCAAGACTACGACGTTGTACGCAGCACTGAGCGAGATCCAGTCTGACGAGGACAAGATCGTGACCATCGAGGATCCGGTCGAGTACCAGCTGCACGGAATCACGCAGATCCCCATCAACGAGAAGAAGGGCCTGACGTTCGCCCGGGGCCTGCGCTCCATCCTGCGCCACGACCCCGACAAGATCATGGTGGGCGAGATCCGCGATCCGGAGACCGCCCAGATCGCGATCCAGTCAGCTCTCACAGGCCACTTGGTCTTTACGACCGTGCATGCCAATAACGTGGTCGACGTCCTCGGGCGCTTCCTGAACATGGGTGTCGAAGCGTACAACTTTGTCTCGGCGCTGAACTGCATCCTCGCGCAAAGGCTTGTGCGCGTCATCTGCCCACACTGCCACATTCGGAGGCAGTACAGCGCAGAGAGGCTGGCAGAATCTGGCCTCTCCGTGGAGCAGTGGGGGCACTTCCAGTTCTTGGAAGGCAAGGGGTGCATGGAGTGCTCGGGCACGGGCTTCCGGGGGCGCACAGCGATTCACGAGCTGCTCGACATGTCGGACACCATCCGCGAGCTCATTCTGGAGAAGCGCCCTAGCTCCGAGATTTCCAAGGCTGCCAAGGCCGAAGGGATGCGGACCTTGAGGGAGTCGGCCCTGGAACGGGTGGCGACGGGTGTCACGACGCTGCGCGAGATCGACAAGGTGACGTTCATCGACTGACCATGGCGGACCTGCTCGCACCCCTCGACCGGCTGTTGCCGGACCCGCATCCGCGCCTGGTCTTTGAGATCGGCGACGAAGCCCTCGTCGGGGCGCTCCGCAACGGCCGCTCCGTGATTAAGGTCGGCGGCCGCGATCTGCCGGCCACGACAGGCGACGGACCGGAACCGCCTCTCCCCGACGGCCTTGCCACGGGTGTTGAAAGCCTGCTGGCTGAGCTGGGGCCGCATACGAGCCGATTGGCTTCCGTGCTGCTCCCGGATTCGGCGGTGCGCCTGGCGGTGTTCGAGTTCGGAAAGCTGCCTCGCAGGCGGCGGGATTTGCGCATCGCCGTGCAGGAACGCTTCCAGAGCATCCTGCGGTTCGACGTCCGCACGGCACGGATCTCGTACCGGAGGCAGCTAGGGCGGCCGGCGCCTTCCGTCCTGGCAGCGGCCGTGCCGCGACGCTATGTCGAGCACTGCGAAGAGGCCTTCCGGTCGTGCGGCCTAATGCCGGTCTTCGTGGGCGCCTCCACCGCCAGCGCGCTCAATCTCGTCGGGCAGTCCGGGACCGAGATCCTGCTCAAGCTGGGCGGGAAATCGCTGGCGATCGCTGCCGTGACGGACTGCACGGTGGAAGTGTTCCGCAGGATCTCTCTGCAGCAAGGGCTCGAGAGCGATCCCCTCACCGCTGCACGAGACGTATTGCGCGACCTTTTCCCTACGATCGTCTTGGTGGAAGGGCAGCTGGACCGCAAGGTCGCACGAGTGCTGCTGGCGGGCTTCGGAGCCCTTCAGCAACCGCTTCTGGCGGCAGTGTCGGAGGCTGTGGGGATCCAGACCGAGCCATTGAACATCTCAGGTGACGCGTCGGCGGGGTGCGGCCCTGGCCTGTTGGGGTACGTCCATGGCTGAAGTGGTCAGTCAGCGTCTCCGGGCAAAGCGGTCGGCCTCCGGGCCGGGGGTCGCTCTGAACCTGGCGAGCCGGCCGCTCGGGGGCTACCGAGCGTTCGCCACTTGCGCATGCCTGATGGCTGGGCTCCTCCTCGGATTGTCCGGCACACTGGGGTGGAGCTGGTCGAAGGCCGGGGGAACGCCCCAAGAACACTTGGACCGCCAGCGAGCGCTGGACCAGCAACGGCAGGAGCTGAACGGGCAGGCCGAGGAAGCGAGGGGCACGATCGCCGGAGATCGTGCCAGCCGCGTGCTGGAGCAGACCGAATTGCTGAACGGGCTGTTGGTGCGAAAGGGCGTTTCCTGGACGCAGACCTTTGTCGATCTGGAGTCGGTGCTGCCGCCGGCCGTTCGCATGTTGACCATTCAGCCGGAGGTCGCGGGCCAGGACACGCTGCGGCTGGACATGACGGTCAGCGCAAGAGAACCCGGCGACTTTATCGAGTTCCTGAGAGAGCTCGAGCGCTCTGACGTATTCCAATTCCCTGCCGTGCGCGGAAGCGCTCCGCCGACCGAGGGCGACCCTACGCACCGCTACCGCCTCACGGTGAACTATGATCAGCAACTCTGAGTCTGTCCCGGTGGACTCGCTAAAGGACGAGTGGTACCGGCGGGTTTCCCCGCGAACAGTGCTCGTAGTCTTGGGCACGGTCGCGCTGCTCGACCTAGCCTGCTACTTGGCCATCGTGCGGCCGGCATCTCGGGCGGCGCAGGTGCGCGACCAACGCATCGCGGCCTTGGTAGCCGAAGTCGCAAGGGCCCGCGCAACTGTGGAGACCCTGCAAAGCCAAGCGAGCAAGATCGAATCCGCTGATCGTGACGGCAGTGAGCTGGTAGCGGAGATTGCGCTTCCACGCAAGACCGCCTTCTCTGACTTGCTCACGGAACTCGGCTTGGCGTCGTCAACTTCCGGGATCGAAATGCGCGAAGCCAGCTATGCAATCGCCCCGTTGGAGGACAGCGAGGAGTACGGCGTGCTGGCGGTGGACGCGACGTTCCGGGGACGGTACGAGAACTTGATGCGCTTCCTGCACCACTTGGACGGCTCGGAACTGTTCTTCATCATCAGTTCGCTCGGCGCAACTCCTCGCGACGACGAAAATGTCAACGAGCTGCAGATCACCGTCCGGTTTGACACGCTCGTAAGAGACCTGTAGGGGTACCCGCGTGGAGCTCGGAGCCAACAGGAAGTCCCTCACCCAGCTGGGTGTGCTTCTCGCCGTGCTTGGAGTTGTTGTGTACGTGCAATTCTTCTCGGGAGAGAGCCCAGTGCCAGAGCCGGTCCGTCCGGCAAGCGACGGCGCGAGCGCTCAGGCTGTCCGAAGAGCGCCGCCGGCAGTCCGGCGGATGGCTGGCGGCGGTGGCCAAGAGCCGTCCCGGGATCTCGGGGGTCAACCCCCGGCGGATGGGAGCATGAGAATCCGGCGGGAGCTGCTCGACAGCGTCCGGGCCGTGACGGCGCCGGCTGTCGAGCGCGACATCTTCAACTTCGGGCGCCCCAAGCCCCGCCAGATCATGGGGCCAACGATCGAGGAAATGCAACTCGCGCAGCAGCGCTTTGAGGAGGAAAGCAAGCCGGCTCCGAAGCCGATCGAGCCGCCACCCGCGCCCGTAGCAGCACCGAAGCCGCAGCCCAAGCCTCCCGCATGGCAGTACTTCGGACTGGCGGACTCCCCCGCTAGCGGCGCCAAACGGGCATTGCTCCTGGATGGCGAGGAGATCCTGATCGCGGAACCGGGCTCGGTCCTGGAGGGACGATTCGAAGTCACAGGGATCGACGCGGACGGGATCCACCTGCGGGATGTCTCTGAAGGACACGAGTTTGAGCTCCCACTGGAGGCTGGGAACTGATGCGGCGTCGATGCGGCCATGGCGAGGATGGCTACGTTCTCTTGGCCCTGCTAGCCGCTTCTGCCGTGATGATCGCCGGCTTGGCACTCGCCATCCCGCGGATGGCCATGCAGGCACAGCGCACCAGGGACCAGCTGCTGATCGAGCGAGGCGAAGACTACCGGCGGGGCATCGAGCTGTACTACCGGGAGCACGGCAAGTACCCGCAGGAAATCGAGGATCTCGAGGAAACCGACGGTGTGCGCTACGTGCGCAAGTTGTCAGACGATCCGATGGGAGACACCGGTGAATGGCGGCTGATCCACATGGGGACAGACGGGCGGTTCGAAGACTCGCTGTTGTTCGACACCGAAGAGCAGCGCCGGCAGGAGCAGGAGATGGCGGCGGCGGCCGCATCGCTTGCCCGCTCGAGCAGCATGGGCACAGCCGTGGAATCCGTAGGAATGGCACAGGCCGGCCTTCAGAAGGGGCATCAGCAGGTCCAGCAGTATCCAGCCGAATCGGATTCGGCCCCCAGGCCTGGAGATCCGTTCTCGACGGATCCCCTGCAGCGGGTCTTGGCAGAGAGGCAGTCCGCTGCTCCAGACCTAGCCGAGGCCACGCGCTACAGCCAAGGATTCCAGTTCGATTCCAGCGCACCAGCGGTGGAGGACACGGAAGACACAGGATTCGAGAAGCAGGTTGCCGCAGGCAGCTTGGATCCCGGGGAGCAATTTCAGGACCCGGACTTTCCGTCACCTCCGGGCATGCCAACCCCCGTAGGGGGTCTGGCCCCCCTCACCGGCCAGATCCGCAGTCCGTTGGGGTCTGCGATCCGGGAGCGGTTTGGTAGGACTGGCCCTAGCGCGGACCCTGCTGCCGCTGTGCGAGGGTCCGGAGCTCGGGAACTCGTGAATCAGTTGCTGACGACCCCACGGCAGGGCGGGCTGGCCGGCATGACCACCGCATCACCTACTGGGGCCGTCCAGCCGCAGGTCTTTGAGCGTGGGGTAGCTGGCGTGGCCAGCAAGAGCACCAAGACCGGAGTGATGGTCTACAAGGAAAAGTCGGCGTACAACGAGTGGGAATTCGTGTTCGACTACCGGGAAGCCCAAGGGGAAGTCCCCGGCCAAGCCCAAGGCATGGGGGCCGTGCCAAACCCAGCAGCACGATCTGTCACCCAAGAGTCGACCAAGCGTCGATTGAGTCCGACCCGCTAGTTCGCGTCTGCGCCACGAGTTGAAGGCCACAACGTGCACGCGCCCTGCCATTCCTCCGAGAATGGCCCTGCCTTGGGAACAGTCGGGCGTTCGCAGACCCACTGCCGGCGCCGGTCGCCAGCAGTCTTGGCCCAGTACGGCCCTCACATGTGTACCGCGGAACCCTCCATTGGCGAGCGGTCTGATCCAGCGAGAGCGGGAGAATACCGTGCCCACGGACCGCCCATAAGGGGCGGGGGCGCGCTCTAAAGGCACCATCGGCCGGGACCCCGGCATGAGACTGCCAGTTTGTACACAGACTCGGCCAGATCAGCCCGCAAGGGACCCGCAAGTGCACCAGCCATTGAACACTTCGATGCCCCGTACCTCTTCGGCGCAACCAATGCCACTGGCCGGGGCAGTCGATCCGGGAATGGTGGTGCATTGTATGTGTATGGCCCGCATCAATTCTGAAACTGGCGATGAGGCGTGCGCCAATGTGATGCGGCGTAACCACATGAAGACGAAGCTCGATGCAGTCAATCTCTCACTTCGTCCGCTGGCAGCGGAGCCGCTGAGGCTGGAGGAAGCCCGCCGGCTCCGTGGATCAGGGTGGAGGGGTGACCTTGACGAACTCCGAGGGGACCGGACGGGGTGACTCTGATTGACGCCCCGGCGTAGGTCGATTTCCTGCGCGATACGGGTCGGCGACCTGCTAGCGCGTCACCGAGCTGCTCGCGGCCGTAATCGCGGTTTGTGACGCCATTCGAATGGAGGTCCTAGCTGGCGCTCGCGGTGAGCGTCACCTACTTGATCTCCGGAGGCTGCTGGCCCCCGCCTCCGTGCTCCCGACGCGTGCGATTCACTACGAGCACGCCGCAAGCCTGTATCACCTGTGCCCTCAATGCGGGGCAACCGTGCGGAAGTTGATTGACTGTGTCATTGCAGTCGTTGATTGGACACTGGGGTGGCCATCCTCGCCTGCGACGCAGGATTCTCGGCGCTGGCAGCGCAGTGCGGCCTTCGAGT
>JAJDWM010000468.1 GCA_022825595.1 Bryobacterales bacterium
CGTCGTTGGGCTGGCCTCCTCATCGACGTAATACTGCCAGACACCGTTGGCGTGGTTCGACGAGTAGCTGGACTGCGCCATGACGATCGGCCCGGTCAGGCGGCTTGCAATCATCCGGCGGGCCTCCTCATAGGCCGGGTCCGATACCCACTGGCTGCCGACCTGCAGAACCCGCCCCGTTTCGCTCGCCACGGCAGCGATCTGCCTAGCCTCGTCAATGGTCTTGGACATCGGCTTCTCGAGGTAGACGTCCTTGCCGGCGCGCATCGCGTCAATCGCCATCTGCGCATGCCAGTGGTCCGGGGTTGCCACGACCACCGCGTCGACGTCGTTGCGGGCCAGCAAGTCCTCGTAGGCGTGGTGGATGTCGGCATCGGCGAGGCCGATAAGTTCCTTGGCCCTGAACTTGGCCCGCTCATAGATGTCGCAGGCCGCTACGACGCTCAGAATCCCGTCTTGCCGCATCATCGGCAGCAGCCGGCGCTGGAGGTGCCTCGTGCCGATGTTCCCTACGCCGATGATGCCGATGCCAATGCGGTCGTTCGCGCCCAAGGCCCGGCCAGCGCCCAGCGCAGCAGTCCCGGCAATGAACGTTCGGCGGTCATATGCCTTCGACGGCATCGGTGGCTCATTGTGGCACACGCACCGCCCTGCTTCAGCCATGCGGGTCAGAGCGAGCGGATCAATTCCTTGGCGTGCTCGTAGCCCGGGAATGTCCGTTCCTCGGCCTGAAATTCGGGCGTGTGGACGCACCGGCGCGTTCCGCGAAGCTCCGCCGGGTGCTTGACGTGCAGCATTTCGTGAAAAAGCACGTACTCCAGCGCCAGCTCCGGCGCACGAGCCCGATCGAAGATGCGGCTGATGACAATTACGTCGTGGGCCGGATCGTAGTGGCCGAGGCGCCTGCGGGACGCTTTCGGACTCCAGCCCAAGCCCGGCTTGCGCAGGCTCCCTGCGAAGTGCCGTCGGTTCAGCCTGTCGAACAGCGCGTCCAGGTCGTGCACGGTTCCTGCGGGCGGCAGCACGTTCTTGCGGCCCCGCTCACGCCGGACTGCAAGCATCCGGTCCTGCACGGCTTGACTGTGGGTCCACAGCTCATAGCGTCGCCGAGTGCGTTTAGGAATCTGTTGCCGGTACAGCTTTGACAGCAGGATGGCAGCAAGTGAGTCCAGCACATCCGGCGGGGCGTCGCGCAGAATGTCGCTGAGACTCACTTCGATCGTGCGCGAGCCAGGCTGCATCTTAATGGTCGACCGCAGGCTGGCGTATGGCCGGAAGCGAATCTCGAACATCGGGGTTTCGGTCCTTGGCTTTAGCCGGCGGAAGCGTTCCCGAAAGATGGCCTCGGGACCGTCTTGGGATGTACTTGGCGTCTCTTGTCCGGCCCCGGACCCAGAGTGTCGCTTCCTCGCCAGCCGTCCTCTCAACCAGCTCGGTCGGCGGTTGCCCCTCACGCGGAATGCCATTGTCAGCCGCGGCTCGCCCATCCGGCTGCTGGCGGCGGTCGGCCTTCGCGCGTCGGCGGCCAATCTATCGGCTTCCTCCCGCAAGACCTCCAACGAGGCGATCGCGGCCGCCCCCAAGAACGCCTACGTCTTGGCCCTGAGCCGCTCTTGCACGTACTCCACGTAGCGGCGGAGTACAAGCACATGGAAGGTGGGCTGCTGGAATTCCTCGATTGCGTACAGGTATCCCTTGGCCCTGAGCTGGTAGAGGACGTTGCGGACCCAAGACTGCTGCGTCCGGCTCATGCCCTTCTTTGAGATGTCCAGGCACGCGCCCGTCAGATGCGCAGATGCCTTGGGACCCGTCGAAGCGGCGGCGTTGGAGTTGCGCCGCGCCAGCTGTCGCTGGTAGCCGACCGTTCTTGTGAGGCTTGTGATGCGCAGCGGCCGCCGGAACCGCTGCCGGAACTGGCTGGCGAGCCGCGTCAGCAGCAAATGGGCCCACGGCCGCAAGTAGCGATAGTCGGAAGGCACCGCGTGGAGGTAGTAGTCCTGGGTGCGCTCCTTGACCGGCACAAGCAGCTTCAGCCGCGCCCAGCGCTGCACCATCTCCTTGTCCTTCATGCGACTGAGGTGGTCCGCGTCGGCCAGCCTGTTCTGCTCGGCCTGCGATCCCCTAGTGGCCCTCAGGCTGGGTTCGGCTTGGGCCACCCCTCCGCACGCCAGAACAATTGCCAGCAAGAATGGCCCGACCACGAGTTGAACATAACACACCCGGAACGACGGTGGCGACTGGGATCTCACCGCCGATGTCGGGTACAGAGCGGACCCGCCCGGCAAAGTGCGGCATCATTGTGACGAACGATGTCGTCACCATCGAAGTGCTTTGCCTCGGAGGCAGCGAGAGGCGGAATGAACAGAACATCCAAACCCCAATCCGGTCGTAGGAGTCGGCAGATGGATTCCGCGACTCCCTCCACGGCGTTGTCGGCCCCGCCGCCAAGCATCGATCCAGATTGGCGCGAGCGGATCGAGATTGCCAAGCAGGTACGCGAAGAGACCAGAAAGGCTCGGGCCAATAAGCCTTCGACGTTCGATCTGCGGGGACCGCCCATCAAGTTCCAGCATTGACGCCTATCACCCCCACCTACGAGGCAACCAATGCTGACCGGTACGAGCGCCAGCGGCAGATTCGGCATTTTCAGGCCGCCTACCGCTACCGTCTGGTTGTGATTTGAGACGTGATCTTTCCCCGCAGCGTTCCGCTCTTCGAGGAGACACTCTTTGGTGCAGATCCAAGGGAGGACCTACACATCATGTTGGCAATGCTTGGCGGCGACGGTGAGACCGCCTTGCGGCTCGTTCGCCAAGCGCAGTGCCGCTGCCGTGAACTGACCGTGATCGTCCCTGACCAGGCCAAGAGCGCAGGAACGTTGTTCGTTCTTGGGTCAGACGGATTCCATATGGGCCCGACCAGCGATCTTGGACCCGTCGATCCCCAGTTCCTCTTGCCGAACGGTTCGCTCGCCCCTGCGAGAGCGATCATCGCGGTTGTCGAAGAGGCGGAGCATCGTAAACAGAACAACCCAACCCCAAACCCTCTGCACACATCGCTGCTCTCCGATGTCACCGCCCTCATGGTCCCGCAAGCCCGTGAAGCGATGGATCGAACCGGGGACCTAACGCCGGAGGCGCTTGCGCACGTTCCGTCTTGATCATCAGATGAAGTGAACACGTTGGCCGAAGGACTTCGCAAGCACTTGATCGGAGCACTGAAGGATCGCAGAGCCATCGTGTGAGCGTCAAACGCCAAACGGGTCGGTCTGCCAGTTGCAGAACCAGATCCGACTTCCGATCGCTGGCGAGCGGTCTGGCAACCCTGGGCCAAGTACCTCGCGCTGCCTTCGAACTGCTATCTGTACGAGAGTGATTCGGCATCCCTTATCGGCAATCACAGTTCAGCGCCACCTCCCACCGGGTGACCTAGGCCTAGCACTTCGTCCGCACCCGGCCTTCCTGACTGGTCACGGACCGGGGTCGGCTGTTGCGGTCTCTCCCATTGCGCGCAGCTTCCACCCTCGCCGCTCGATCCGCTACGACTCTCTGTGACTTTGCCCCCGCCGCAACCGATACCGCCGTGCCGTGGGCGTCGTTGTTGTCCTGCAGTCACTCCCTCACAGCAGGAATCAGTGTGAAGTCGAGTCACCCGTGAGTAAGACTGGCTCAGACGCCTCGACCCTCTCGTCGGCGATGTCCGGGAGGGCGTGGTGGTCAGGAGCATTCGCCACCGGTTTCTGGTGGGTCCCAATGCAACGGAGGGGAGGGCCTTTGGATTGTCACCGGCCATAGAGCCATGGATAGAGTCTGCCATCTGGCACAGCACGGCGTATCCTTAACTTGGGCCGGACTGTTCCCCTGAGCATCCATGGCAGTCGCAGATCTTGACCGCGAGCGTGCGGCCAAGCTGGTGCGGGCTTTGCTCAGCGTTTCGTTCGCGACCGCACTTCTGCCCGTCCTCGCGGCACAGCCGGGTTGGCGTGCCGAGACGGCGCACTTTCGCGTCTTGGTCTCACCTGCGCCTGGATTAGGGCCGGAAACGGCACAGTCAGCGGCCGAAGCGCTCGAAAGCTTCCGTCAGGTCTTCAAATCGCGCAATGTTGGCACTCCTGCCCGCTCTGACGGCCCGCTCGACGTGCTCGTGCTTCCCAGCCGTCTGGAACTGCACGCCCTGCTCCGCGAGCCTCCGAGCTCTCGCACCCGCGGCATCACAGTCCGGGGTCTCGACAGGGACTTCGTTGCTGTTCCCTGGCACGGAGTCCCCGGGCCCCGCGTCACGCTTGCGCACGAATACGCCCATCAGTTTGACCGACCGGCTTGGCCCATCTGGTTTAGGGAGGGGCGGGCCGTTTTCCTCGCCCGGGAGATGGGGGCTGGCGGCGAGGCAGACGCGCGGCTTCCGCTCCTTGAGACGCTTGATACTTCCGAGTGGCTGGACTGGGGTCGGCTGCTGGATGCCGAGCGTGGCGACGACATTGCCACGGCTCAACTGTTCCAGACCCAAGCCTGGCTACTGGTGCACTGGCTCTCTCGGGAGGCGAGCGATTGGGCCCCGCCCGATCCGTCAAGTGTGCAGTCCGTGCTGGCTACCGTCGGATCAGACGGGTTGACGGAGACGCTACGCGACTATCTGCTGGAACTGCAGCGCGGCCGGCTGGCACCGCTCTTAGAGGTCGGGCCCGCCGACCTGCACGTTCCAGTTGCCGAGGCGCGGCACTGGGAGATCCCCCTATTCATGGCGGAGGTTGGCAGGGAACTGCGCCACTTCGATCTTGCCGGGCCCGCCCTGCGCAAGATAGCGGCGGGTGTCCCCGACGAGCCCCTTCCTCAGGCGGCCCTCGGCACCCTCTTGGTGTTGCTGGATCGGCCGGGGGCTGCAGAGGATGCCTTCAAGGCAGCACTGTCCTTAGGAGACCCCCGTGCCCGGACTGCCTATCGATACGCCGTGCTGATGATGCGCCCCGGCGAGGATCCGCAAGCCAGGGCCTCGGAGGCGCTCGATGCCGCCCTCCGGGCAGTGAGGCTGGATCCCCACGAGCCTACCCATCGGCTGGCGCTGGTCCATGCGCGGATGCTGCAAGGCGACTGGCGCGCGGTGTTCCGCGACCTCCGCGAATTGGCCTCCTTCCCGGGGTGGAGCGGCCGGGCCGCCCGGGAGGCTGCAGAGGCACGCCGAAGGCGTCATCAGTCAATCCTCGCCGAACCGCGCCCTCGCCTATTGCGGGCGTCTGCGCCGACCGTGCACGTGGAGCTTCCCGAGAGTCCGCAGGCATGGAGGGAGCCTGCGCCAGCCAAGGCCCCGATCCGCCGGATCTGGCCACCACAGGGAGCGTGGCTGGTCCAAGGGAAGATCGCCTGGGTGGATTGCTCGGGCGGTTCCCGCACAGTGATTGTGCACACGCCGTATAGGCGCTACAGCTTGGCCGAGAATCCAGACAGCCCGCCTCGACTGATCAACCGCCCTTTCCGCGTGAAGCAGATCCCATGCAACACCCGGGGCTATTCAGCTGCGGTCGCCTTCAAGAAGCTGCCCGCCGGGTCGCAGCACGACGGTGAACTGGTCGGGATCCGCTTCTGAGGCCCCGCCAGCTACATGATCCCGTAACGGGCGAATGCCTCGGTGGCGGACATTCCGGCGACCATCTCGCTCCGCACGCGCTGTTCGCCGCGGACTTTCTCGAGGGCCATCTGGAACACATCGACCTCGGCGCGCTTGGGGACAACGCACACACCGTCGCGATCTCCAACCACCATGTCGCCCGGTTGGACGCGCACCTGGCCGATGCGCACCGTCGTCCTATATGCCGCGATGCCGCCGCGGGCTCTCATGTCCTGCGCGTAAGGCCCTAGGCCAAATGTCGGGAATTGCTGGCTGAGGATGCCCTCTGAGTCACGGTAGTAGCCTTCGACTACAGCCCCAGCCGCGCCCAGCGCCCGGGC
>JAJDWM010000299.1 GCA_022825595.1 Bryobacterales bacterium
GGCCCTGTGCAGTGATCAACCAGAAGCAGTCCGGTCAACTCGAGGCTCCTTCAGGCACCCGGTCCAAGCTCCGCTGGACGAACATTGAATTTGCCTGCCAGGTACGAAGGTGGGGCCGGAACTGCACTCGCGAGCCGGCCCAACCATGCGCACCCTCAGCCACAGTATCCTCGTCGAAATCCTGTTGTGTTGCGTCTCGCGATCGGTTGGCGGGCTTCAGGTAGGGACGGCACGCCCGCTTCGAGGGCGGCTCGCCAGCGCGGCCACAGACTCCAGTCCAACGTCATCGACCAGACCTCGCGCGGGATCGAGGTGGTCGGGCCTGTTCGGTGCAAATCGCAACGTCCTCGACGCCTTGGCGCCCAAACATACCCGAGGATTCCTAGAATCGCGCAAGCTCGCGGCGGCAGGGAAGACACCAAGTTGCCAGAGATAGACCACGGCTGGGCGGTCCCGGAGTGATGCAAACCGCAGCAGCTCTCCCTGCCTGCTGACGGCCGGCAAATGAGAATGGGGCGCGGGCCAAGGCCGCGCAAAGGGGTTCCCCGCCCGGCGACTGTGCCCGGGACGCCGACTGGCTCAGAAGCGCGCGGCGGGGCGGGGGATGCGCCCGAGACTCGAATGGGCTTCTCCCCTCGCCCCAAGGGAATTAGCCCGGGCCGGGGCGGGTCACGGATCTCCTCCCCATCAGCGATCGGCCAGCGAGTCCTTGCTGACTGAACCGGATCGCAGGCTCCGAGGCCAAACCACGTCAGCCTGGACTTCTGCGCCAGGTGCCCGCTGCCGGAGCCGATTCCTCGGATGAGTCTCCGTTGGTCGGTCCCACCCAAGTCCGCCCTCCCGACAGCGTCGCGATTGCTCTGGCGCCCGCGCAGCCGAACTATCAGCGTCGAACCGCCAAAGCGGTCCCGATCCTTGCGAAACGTTCGCAACTACCGACCGTTCGACCTTAGGAACAACGCTTGCCACGCGACGGTGGTGTGGAGAGAATAGGGAATGATGCGGAAGTATGTCGCGACGGTGGCGATTGCGCTGGTCTTGGCCCCTCTTGGAGCCGCCTCGGAACTGGCCGAGCAAGCCAGCGCCCTCTTGGAGCAAGAGTGCCAGATTTGTCATGGCGCCGCCATCCAGCAGTCGGGGCTGGACCTCCGCACTCGCGAACGAATCCTCACGGGAGGCGAGCGCGGCCCGGCGGTCGTGGGGGCGAATCTCCGCCTGAGCTGGCTATGGCGGCTCGTGAACCATGAGGTTAAGCCGAACATGCCTCCGGGCAAGAAGCTGGCCGAGGACCAAATCGAGGTCCTGCGCAAGTGGATCATGGCTGGCGCACCGATGCCCGAAGGGCCGGTCTCGGACGAAGAGGCTCAGCGGAGGGCGGCCCTGCAAAGGCTGGAGGAGCGGCCGATCTCGGAGGAAGAGCGGTCGTGGTGGGCGTTCGTGAATCTTGCCCTGCCGCCGGTCCCGGGGGACGGGACAGCGAATCCGGTCGACGCGTTCTTGGACGCCAAACTGCGCGCAGAGGGGCTCGAGTCGAGCCCGGAGGCGTCCCGCCGGACGCTCGTGCGGCGCCTCTATCTAGACCTGACGGGCCTGCCGCCTACCACCGCGGAAGTGCAGGCCTTCCTGTCCGATGACTCGGCCCAGGCGTGGCCGACCCTTGTCGACCGATTGCTGGAATCGCCGCACTACGGCGAGCGCTGGGGCCGCCATTGGCTGGATCTGGTGCACTACGCAGACTCTGGCGGATACGAGCGCGATTTCGACTGGCCCACGATGTGGCGCTACCGGGACTACGTAGTGGACGCCTTCAACAGGGACCTCCCGTACGACCGCTTCATCAAGGAGCAGCTCGCCGGGGACGAGATCTACCCGGACTCGGACCAAGCGAACATCGCCACGGGCTTCTTGCGCATGGTCCTGGACAACAACATCAAGGACGAGCGGACGCGCATGGACGAGCTGGACGACAACATCGCGACTTCGGCGCAGACGTTCCTAGCGGTCACGGCGCAGTGCGCCCGCTGCCACAATCACAAGTTCGACCCGATCCCGCAGAAGGACTACTACCGCATGCAGGCTGTGTTCTTCTCGACCAAGGAAACCGACTACCCGCTGGTCGGGCCGGAGGTCGTGCGCGAGCACAAGCTCCGAAACCAAGAGATCACCAGCCAGCAGAAGCCGCTCAAGGATCGCATGAAGGAGCTTGAGCAGCCCCACCGCAAGGCGCTCTTCGAGGCTCGGCTTGATGAGCTGCCCCCGTACTACCGAGAGGCTTGGGAGACACCGCCCGAGGACCGCGACAAGGGGCAGCGCCTTAACGCGCGCCAGGTGGAGGCCCTCCTCAGCCAGATCAGCATCACCGACATCTTGGACCGGATGGACGAAGCCGACAGGGCAGAGCATCGTGCGTCAGAGATGGACGTCAAGGAGCTTGACGCCAGCCGACCCGCCCCGTACCCGACCGCGCGAACGGTGACAGAGGAGGGCCGAAACGCCCTGCCGTCCTATTTCCTGCACCGCGGGGATCCGGGCTCAAAAGGTTCCTTGATGCAGCCAGGCGTGCTGACGGTTGCAGCTCGGGTGGAGCCGCAGTTCGCCGAACCGCCGGAGGAAGTCTCGACAAGCTGGCGGCGGAAGCACTTCGCGGAGTGGATCGCGTCGCCTGACAATCCGCTCACTGCCAGGGTCATGGTCAACCGCATTTGGCAGCATCACTTTGGCGAAGGCATCGTGCGTACGTCCAGCAACTTCGGCACGACCGGAAGCCTGCCGAGCCACCCAGAGCTGCTCGACTGGTTGGCTCTCGAGTTCATCGGGTCCGGGTGGTCGGTCAAGCACATGCACCGGCTGATGGTGACCTCAAAGGCCTATCGCGCATCAAGCCGGGACTTGCCGGCGAACATGCAGAAGGATCCGGACAACACTCTCTTCTGGCGGCAGACCCGCAACCGCCACGAGGCGGAGGTCATCCGCGACCAGATCCTGGCCACGGCGGGCACCTTGGACCTCACGGTGGGCGGTCCCGCTGTGCGGCCGTTCATCAATCCGTCGCTGTTCCAGTCCAGCACGGACAGGACTTGGCCCGGGCTCTCGATCGGGGATCCTCGCAGCTGGCGGCGCAGCGTCTACGTGTTCTCGAAGCGGTCCATCCGATATCCGATGTTTGAGGCGTTCGACCAGCCGGACATGGTGAGCTCGTGCAGCGAGCGGACCCGCTCCACCGTCGCCCCCCAAGCGCTGCTGCTGATGAACAACGCAGAGGTGCTGCTGCAGGCGAAGCACTTTGCCCAGCGAGTTGTCCTAGAGGCGGGGCATGACTCGCGGTCGCAGGTCAGGCACGCTTTTGAGCTGGCGCTGTCTCGCCCGCCGGGCGAGACCGAGATGGCACGAGCGCTGGAGTTCGTGGGAAGCACGCCGACCGGCCTAGTCGACCTTTGCCAGACGCTGTTCAACCTCAACGAGTTCCTATATCGGCAGTAGGAAGCTCGGGGAGAGCGATTTCAGCGGCCGCTAGAACCGAAACCACCAGCATCTCGGCTTGAGGCGTCCAACGACTCTACCTCCACCCACCGGACGCTGGCATACTTCGCAACAACCAGCTGCGCGACCCGGTCCCCGGCGGATACCCGGTACGGCTGGGGCCCCAGATTGACGAGCAGCACGCGGATCTCGCCTCGGTAGCCCGGGTCGATCGTGCCCGGGGCGTTCAACAGCGTCACCCCATGCTTGCTCGCCAGGCCGCTCCGGGGCCGGACCTGGCCTTCGTAGCCGGGCGGAAGCTGGACGGCTATCCCAGTGCGAACGGCCTTCCACTGACCGGGCTGCAGACGTGCGTCCTCGGCAGCGTAGAGATCCATGCCCGCGTCCTCGGCCGAGCCATGCGGGCGATCCGGCAGGATCGCGTGGCTGAGCACCTTCCGACAGCGAAGGCTCAATGTCCTCGACATGCCGGGCCACGGTAGCACGACCGCAGGTCTAGGGCTGACGCGAGTCAAACACGGGTCCGGAACGGTCACCCACCAGATGACAGCCCATGTTCGCCCCGCCCTGTGGCGATCTGCCCTGGGTACGGCAGAGGCCACGAGCGCCTAGCGCTGGCAGGGGCGGACTGGCGGCCGACTGGTATAAGAGGAATATCGTGAACAGCATTTCCACGTTTCTGATGTTCTCCGGAGAGCAGCACGGCAAGGCTGAGGAGGCCATGAAACTGTACACTTCAGTGTTCGCAAACTCGGCGATCCTGAGCGTCGAGCGCTGGGGACCGGGCGAGCCCGGAACACCGGGCTTTGTCAAGGTTGCGCGGTTCTCGATCAACGGCGTGGGCTTCATGGCGTCGGACAGCGCATACCCTCACGCATTCAATTTCACGCCGTCGATCTCCATGTTCGTCGATTGCGAGTCCAGCGCTGAACTTGAGTCTGCCTTCGACGCGCTCTCAGATGGGGGAATGGAATTGATGCCGCTCGACGATTATGGGTTCAGTACGCGCTTCGGCTGGGTGCAGGACCGGTACGGCGTGAGCTGGCAGATCAACTTGGCGTAGCGCGCAAGCCTCGCTGGCCGCCGAGCGACTCCTCTCGTGAAGATTAGGTAAGGCCTGTGAAGGACTCTTTCATGCGCCAGACTGAATCGCCGCGGCGATGCCGGCTCCCGTGCCGTATGCCACGGCCGCCACGAGCGCACCGAGAAGAAGCATCTCGAGACCGCTGACCCACCAGCGGGAAGCGGTCACCAGCGAGCGGAGGGCCCCCACGCTGAACTGGGCTACCAAAGCCGCCACCATGGACGCAATGAATGGCTGCTCGAGTCCGGGGATCAGGTAGGGCAACAGCGGTATGGCACCGGCGATCGCAAAGGCCAGGAAAGTCGCAATGCCGTGGCGGGCCGGCGAGGCCTCCTGCTCAGCCAGGCCTTGAAGCTCCAATGCGCTCTCGTGGGCGCGGATACTCAGGTAGTTCCCGACCCCCATCGACAGCCCGTCTGCGAAGAGGTTCGCAATCCCGACAATGATCACGGCATTGGAGGAGAGGTCGCCTCCGGCAAC
>JAJDWM010000117.1 GCA_022825595.1 Bryobacterales bacterium
GGGGCGCTCACGATTCAGGTCGAGGCGAACTTCGACCAAATCCTCGCGCTCGTGCGGGAACTGGCGGACGAGATCGGGATCTACCTGCTCAACTCCATCAACCCCTTCCGCATCGAGGGCCAGAAGTCGATCGTCATCGAGATGCTGGAGCAGCGCAATTGGAGCGTGCCCGACTGGATCGTCCTGCCCGGCGGGAATCTGGGCAACATCAGCGCGCTGGGCAAGGGCCTGCGCGAACTGCGGCAGGCCGGGCTGATTCGCGACCTACCGCGCATCGCGGTCGTCCAGGCGGCCGGCTCGGCTCCATTTGCCGCCCAGTTCCGGGATGGCGGCGACCTCCGGCCGGTGACGGGCCCAGAGACGCTGGCCACAGCGATCCGGATCGGGAATCCCGTCTCTTGGCGAAAGGCAGGGTCCGAGGTGAGCGCGGCCCGAGGCCTCGTCGAAGCAGTCTCCGAGCAGGAAATCGCCGACGCGAAGGCCGTCATCGGCCGTTGCGGAATCGGGTGCGAGCCCGCTTCTGCGGCGACCCTGGCCGGCATCCGGAAGCTCGTGCGCTCCGGATCGATCGACGCCGACGCCGACGTCGTGGGCGTGTTGACAGGCCACTTGCTGAAGGATCCCGACTACGTCTACAGCTACCACTCGGGGAACCTGCAGACCCCCTCAGGCGAGCCTGTGCCGCCCACTTTTGGCAATGCGCCGGTGACGCTTCCCAACGACCGGCGGCAGATCGCGGATCTGCTGCAGCGCTCAGAGGGCTGAAGCGCGCCGGCCCGCGCCTCCGGCTACAGCGGGTGCGTGACCGCGCCCTGAGAGGACGAAGAGACCAGCGTGGCGTACTTCGCGAAGACACCGGTCGGGTAGCGGGGCTCCCGGGGCTGCACACTGGCGAGGCGATCCTGGATTTCGCCGTCGGACAGCTCCACGCGAAGTTCCCTCCGTGCGCAGTCGATAACCACGATGTCCCCGTCGCACACCGCCGCGATCGGCCCGTTGCGGGCCGCTTCCGGCGCGACATGCCCGACCATCAGGCCGCGTGTGGCGCCACTGAACCGTCCGTCGGTCAGCAGCGCTACGGTCTCCCCGAGCCCGGCGCCTACGATGGCAGCGGTGACGCCCAGCATCTCGCGCATGCCCGGGCCCCCCGCAGGGCCCTCATAGCGGATGACGAGCACGTCCCCGTCGCGGATTGACCCGCCCGTGACCGCCCGCATCGCGTCTTCCTCGTTCTCGAAGACCCGCGCCGGCCCCCGGTGGCGCAGGTGGCCGCTGCCGGCGACCTTGACGACGCCGCCTTCGGGGGCTAGGTTGCCCTTCAGGATCACCAGCCCGCCGGTCGGCTTGATCGGGTCCGACAGGGCCCGGATCACGGCCTGTCCAGGGGTCTCGGCGGCCGTTGCGCTGGCCTCGGCCAGGGTCTTCCCCGTCACGGTCGCCTGCGACCCGTCGACATAGCCGCCCTCGACGAGCCGCTTGGCGATCAGCTGGATCCCGCCCGCCTTGTCCACGTCGGCCGCCACGTACCGCCCGCCGGGCTTGAGGTCCACCAGCAGTGGCGTGCGCTCACTGATGGCGTCGAAGTCTTCGATTGTCAGCGCGACTCCGCAATCCCTGGCCAGCGCCAGCAGGTGCAGGACTGCGTTCGTGGAGCCTCCGGTCGCGGCGACGCTCGCGATGGCGTTTTCGAAGGCCTCGCGGTTCATGATGTCTCGCGGGCGGCGGTTGCCTCGCAGCGCGTCCATCAGCACGAAGCCGGCGCTGTACCCGGCGTCACCCTTGCGAGGATCGACGGCCGGGATGCTGGCGCTTCCCATCGGGGAAAGGCCGATGATCTCCATGGCCGTGGCCATCGTGTTGGCTGTGTACTGCCCGCCGCAGGCTCCCGCCCCAGGGCAGGCGTTGTCCTCGATCGCCAGCAGCTCGGCGTCGCTGATCTTGCCGGCGGCGTGCGCCCCCACTGCCTCGAAGACGTCCTGGATCGTGATGTCCACGCCGTTCACCTGTCCTGGCAGGATCGACCCTCCGTACAGGAGCACGGACGGCACGTTGACGCGCGCCAGGCCCATGGCGCCGCCCGGGATCGTCTTGTCGCAGGCGACAAGCGCGATCATCCCGTCGAACATGTAGCTCCGACCGGCCAGTTCAATGGAGTCCGCCACGATCTCGCGGCTGACCAGAGAGCCCTTCATGCCCTCCGTGCCCATCGTGATGCCGTCGCTGACGGCGATCGTGTTGAACTCCATCGGCGTGCCGCCCGCGGCACGCACACCCTCCTTCACCCGCACAGCCAATTCGCGCAGGTTGAAGTTGCAGGGCATAGTCTCGATCCACGTGTTCGCAATGCCGATGATGGGCTTTGCGAGATCCTCGTCCGTGAACCCGATCGCTTTGAACATCGATCTGGCGGGTGCGCGGTCCCGACCGTCAGTGATCACGCTGCTGGAGTGTTTCAGGGGGTGTGGCATGGCGCTCGCCGAAACCCAGCATATCAGCGGACGCCGCACTGCCTTTGGCGCGGCCGCTGGTAGCCTGTGGACATGATCCGGGGCGTGCTGCTCGACCTGGACGGCGTCCTCTACAACGGCGATGAGCCGATCCGCGGGGCGGCGGCGGCAGTCCGCCGCGTGCGCAAGAGCGGCATGCCGCTGCTGTTCGTGACCAATACCACGTCGCGGCCGCGGACGGCCTTGGCGCGCAAGCTGGCGGACCTCGGCGTCCCCGCCGACCCAGGGGAGATCCTCACTCCTCCGGTCGCGGCCGCCGCTTGGATGCGAGCCCGGGCGGACGGTCCGGCGGCGCTGTTCGTGCCCGACCCCACGCTTGAGGACTTCAAAGGCCTCGAGGCCGTGCCCGGTGGACCGCCGCCCCGCTACGTCGTGGTCGGGGACCTCGGCCCGGCATGGACGTTCCGGCGGCTCAACGCCGCCTTTCGCATGCTGCACGCAGATTCCCGCGCGCAACTCGTCGCGCTCGGATTGACCCGCTTTTGGCAGGGCCCCGACGGCCCGAATCTCGACGTCGCGCCGTTCGTGGCCGCACTGGAGTGCGCCGCCGACCGCCGCGCCACTGTGATGGGCAAGCCCTCCGCCGAGTTCTTCCGGCAGGCTGCCACGATCCTGGGCGTACGCCCGAACAGGCTCCTCATGGTCGGGGACGACCTGCGCTCCGACGCCCTAGGGGCCCGCCGCGCAGGCCTGCTCGGAGCTCTGGTCCGAACCGGAAAGTTCCGCCCCAGCGACCTTGAGGGGCCGGAGCGCCCCGATTGGGTGCTCGGCTCAGTCCGCGACCTTCCCGGGCTGCTGGCGCACGGCGAGCACTGACTTGGTCAGGCCGAGGACGCGCTCGCGCTCGATGCGCGCTCCGGGGAAGAGGCGGCGCAGATCGCTGGCCGCCAGGGGGTGGATGCTCTCCACGAAGCCCCGCGCCTCCCGCCCGCTGGGCCGCTCCAGCCAGCCCCAGACCGTGAAGTTCCGCGCAAGGCGTGTCTGCCAACGCGTGGGCAGGAAGTGGAAGCCCGGCGTGAGAGTGTGCGGCTCCACCGGGAACCAACGGTTGGGGACTTGGACGCTGAATCCCCGGCCGACCCGCGCAATCTCGCGGGCGAGGGCTTCGCGGCTGCGCTCGTCGGGCAGGTGCTCAAGCACGGAGTTGCAGTGGACTACGTCGAACGCTGCGTCACGGAAGGGCAATTGCCGACCGTCGGCCCGCACCCACTCCAAGCGGTCGGGGCGAACGTCCCTGGGCTCGGGATTGGCGACGATCACCCACGGCCGCACGCCGGCCCAGTCCCAGTAATACTCGGCCCCGCCAAGGTCCAGCACGCGGGTCTCGGCCGTCAGGCCGAACGTCTTGGCGAAGCGCCGCATGCGGCGGCCCCGGAAGTGCCGCGCCAAAGGCCTGTGCAGCCGCGCAAATCTCACCGGGCGCGCCCGCAGCCCCGCTCAGCGCTTGAGCGCCCCGTAGGTCAGCAGCCAGCGGAGTTCCGCGCGAGGGTCCGGGCCTGCCCGGCCGATGTCCAGAGCCGCGAGCGCCGACTTCTTCAGCCACAGGGAGTCCGCGCGAGCCCCGAGCAGCCACGCAGTGAACAGGCTCAGCTGGGGGTTGTGACCGCTCAGGAGCACGTCGCCTTCCAGCGAGCGGTCCCGGACTTCGTCCCACAGGTCCTCCACATGGGCCCAAGGCGCCAAGGTCATGGTTGTGTCCGGCCGGCGTGCCACGCCCAGCTCAGCCCGGGCGATCTCCGCGGTCTGCACAGCCCGAGCATAAGGGCTTGTGAGGATGGCTACGGGGCGTACACCGCTGGCACGGGCCCGCGCCAGCACGAGGCGGCACCTCCGGCGACCGGTGTCGGTCAACTCGCGGGCCGAGTCCGGCTGCCCGGGCGTCCCGTCCTCCGCGATAGCGTGGCGCAGCACGTACAGCTTCATCGGAGTAACGGCCCTGGCCGCTCCGGGGCGCCTAGCTCCGGTAGCGGTAGACGATCCGCCCGCGGGTGAGGTCGTATGGCGACAGTTCAACGTTGACGCGGTCGCCAGTCAGGATGCGGATGCGGTGCTTCCTGAGCTTGCCGGCGATCTGCGCGAGCACCTTGTGGTTGTTGTCCAGCTCTACGCTGAAGATCCCCCCGGGATGGCGCTCGATGATCGTCCCAATTACCTCAATGCCTTCTTCTTTGGCCATGCATTTTCCAATCGCCCAGTCTTGGGGGCCATCGCCAGTCGGATCGCCCTAGGCCCCCTGCCGGGCGCGGTGTTCCACAGCATAGCGCGTTTCTCCGCCGCGCGGGGAGGCGCAGGTCCGCGGCCTGTCGAATCGTCGCCGCGATTTTCCCGAATGTCCCTCCGTGATGCGCCGCTTGGGGCGCGGACCTTCCACTGCGCGGCCCCTCACGCGCCTGATTCACGGGCCTTCAACGACCGCGCCAAGCGCTTGTAGAGGATTACTGCGTCCAGGATTTCCGACTTGCGGATCCGCTCCTCAGTCGTATGCGCATGATGGATCGAGCCCGGTCCGATCAGCAACGGTCTGCCCCAGTTAGACAGTTTCGGTATGTCCGTTGTGTACTTCACGACCGAGGTCTCAAAGCCTTCCACGGGTTCCATGTGCAGGGCCGGCGTGGCCGCGAACACCTCAATGTCGAGGCCCTCCAGCGCCTGCATCGCGAGATCCTTGGTGCGCTGCAGGTCCTCCACGACGCGGATCACTATCGATGCGGACGCGTGGTCCGGCACGATGTTGGCGGCGGGCCCGGCGTCCAAAGTGCCGACGTTCACCGTCGTGTGCCCGAGCACGGGGTCGCTTGGCCAGTCGACCGACCGCAGACGCGCCAGCCGATCAAGCAGGATCTCCGTGGCCGACACGCCCAGCTCGGGATACGCCGAATGGCAGGCGCGGCCGCGTGCCCGCGCATGGACTCCGAGCGTTCCCTTCGAACCCAGAGCCAGCTTGTTCTCCGTGGGTTCGCCGTTGATCAGGTAGCGCACATCTGGCGGGTCGAGGTTCGCGTGGCGGGCCCCTGCCCCGTCCACCTCCTCGCCGACCACGAGCAGCAGTCCCAAGCCTTGCTCTCCCGCTTCGAGAAGGGCCTCGATGGCCTTGATCATGGCCGCTGCGATGCCGTGCGTGTCGCAGGCCCCGCGCCCCCAGATGAACGTGTCGTCTTCTCGCGAAGGAATGAACGGGGGGACGGTGTCCATGTGCGTCGAGAAGACCACTTCCGGAGTACCCCACCGCGCCCAGACGTTGTTCCGCCCGGGTGCCACCTCTTGCCTGTCGACCCGGCCGCCATAGCGGGCCGCCATCGACCCGAGCAGGTCGTACAGCCAGTCTCCGATGGGCCCCTCGTTCGGTGTCACCGAATCGATGTCAATCAGGGCCCGGGTCAGTGCGAACGCATCCATGTGGCCTCGCGCGGCTCGAAGTTCGAGAGTATCCCATCCGGACAAAGTGGGTCAAACTCGAGTCGACCGGGCCTGCCGCTATACTGGATTCGCGGGTCTGGCTTGGGCTGGTGGAGGTGCTGCCCGAGCGGCGGGAATTGCTGGGAAGGACAGGTCAGATGTGGAAACGAAAAGACGACTCGATCGTGGGCTCGACCGAGGAAGGCGCGGCGGCCGACCGGCCGGCGGTTCCGGGCAGCGGGTCCGGCGCTTTCCGCCCCAGCCCCCCGGAAGGTCAACTCGGGCGCGGCTCGACACGTGCGGCGGGACCTTCGGAGAATGGGTCAAGACTTGGCGAGACGGTCAAGTTCACGGGCGAGATCCATGCTGAGGAGGACTTGGTCATCGAGGGCTTGGTGGAAGGCAAGATCCAAGTTCCGGGCCACACCTTGGTCTTGGCGCGCACTTGCCGCTCCCACGCTGAGATCAACGCCCTGCACCTGATCGTGCACGGGCAGCTGAACGGAAAGGTCAACGTCGGCGACAAGGTTGTCCTGAAGAAGACTGGGCGATTCGAGGGCGAGCTGGTCACCCGCAGGCTCGAGATCGAGGACGGCGCAGTCTTCATCGGCCAGAGCGCAGTGCACACTTCTCGCTCTGACTCGAGGCCTGCCCTCAAGCCAAAGCCCGCCCCACGTCCCGCCAAACCGCCCGCCGCGGCGCCACAGGCCAAGCGTCCGGCTCCCGCCCAGGCTGCGCCAAAGCCTGCCTTGTAGCTGATCCGGGTTGGGCTTGGGAGTGGGCCTGGATGTGGGGTCGTCTTGGTGGCGGCGCAACCAGTCGGAAATAGGTCCGCCTGCGTACGGGATGCCACGGTCGTCCCTGCCGGAGCGCGGCCGCGGGCCCGGGGCTCGTGCACAAATGGCGATGCCTGACTTCCGCAGCGACTGCTTGCAGCGCTTCATCAACGGCCTCGGTTACGGTGGCGAGCGGCACATTCTGGACTTGGGGCCGATCTCCGGCTCGACGAGCATGTGCATCGGCCAGCTCGGGCACCACGCCCACTTCGCGGATCTGGCCACCAGCTGCGAGCGGGCCCGCGAGCAGCTGACCCGCGCAGACGGAATGACTTCGCCATCGGCCGTGGACCGCTTCGTCCGGGGCATATTGAACTATCCCGCCCGCAGCTTTGACGGAGTGCTTGCTTGGGACGTGCTGCAACAGCTCGAGAAGCCGGGCATGCACAGCGTCCTTGATCAGCTGCTCCGAATATTGCGCCCGGACTCTCGCGTGCACTGCATCTTCCAGCCGAACACCGGCGCCGGGACGCCGGCACTGCGGTACGGCCTCACCTCCGAGCGCTCGTTCTCCGCGGAGAGGGCCCACGACCGCGTACTTGCGCAGCAGGTTGCCCTCAAGGACCTGGAGACGATCTTCTCGCGATTCCACTCCCTGTGCATCTTCTTGAGGAGGCAGGGCGGCTTCCTTGAGGTGCTTGTGTCGAGCTGAGCGTCGCGATGGGGATACCGACGCGAGCGCTGCTGCTGGGAGCCGCCGCCGTCTTGGTCCTCCGGGCGGAAGCGGAGGGCATTCGCGCGGGCACTGAGGATTTCCTGAACCGGGATTTCGCCGCTGCCGAGCGCGCTGCCGAGGAGGTCCTACGGGCGCTGCCGGACAGCCTCGACGGCCACCTTCTACTCGCCAAGGCGCGGTTGCATGCCGAGATGGTGCGGCTGCGGCTTGCGGGAACCCGCGCATTTCGCGGGGACAGGCCCTACAATTCCCGGCCCCGGCCAAAGCCCGATGCCGGAAGAGTGCGCAAGGTCCTCGCGATCATTGATCGCGGATCGGCTATCTGCGAGCGCCGCCTCGCGGCGGACGAGGGCGACGTTGAGGCGCTCCACGCCCTCGCCCAGCTGCACGCCTTGCGCTCCGTGCACGAGCTCATGCTCCAGAAGGCCCCCTTCAAGGCCCTGTCCAGCGGGCGCACGGCCAGCAGGATCAGCTATCAGGTAGGAGAGCTGCGCCCGGAGTTCGCGGACGGGCTACTGGTGGCCGGCGTTTACGAGTACATGGTCGGCAGCCTGCCGTGGGCGGTCCGGGCGATCGTCGCGCTGAGGGGGCACCGCGGGAGCAGGAAGCAGGGATGGGCCCTGATCTCGCGCGCCGCGCACCATGCGGAGGTTCTGCGAAGCGAGGGCCACCTGCTGCTCGCCCTGGTTGAGCGCAAGGAAAAGCGCTACGCCGAGGCGGCGGACCTGTTTCTCGGATTGCTGCGCCGGTACCCACGCGCCTACTACTACGAGCTGGAAGCTGCCGACCTGCGAGAGTCGGCCGGCCAGCGGGACGCCGCGCTCGCCCTGTTCCGCTCCGCACGCCGGAAGCGCGAGCAGTCGGTTGACGCCTACGAGAGGATTCCGCCGGCAATGGCTGCGGCGCTCGACCGCCGGATAGGCGCGTTGGAACGCCAGATCGCCAAGAGACGCGGCCTACGGGGACGCCGAACCGGCGGGTTCGACGGCGAGGCGCGCCGACAGGTCAGCGAGCGCCGCGAGCTTGTTGGCCGCCTGCCCTGAGTCGATCGAAGCCTCGGCGATGCCTGCGCACTCGCGCCAGCTGCTCCCGCGGCCCGCCATGCGCAACGCGGCCGCTGCGTTGACGACTACGATGTCCCGGCAGGGGCCACGGCTTCCGCCGAGGACCGATCGAATCCGGGCGGCATTTTCGTGGGCGCTGCCGCCGGCGATCTCGGCCGCGCTTGCCGTCGCGGCGCCGAAATCCTCCGGTCGCACCTGGCCCTCCCGCACTTGGCCCTCCCGCACCTCCGCGAAGTGTGTTGGGCCGGACAGCGTGATCTCGTCCAAGCCGTCGCAGCCGTGGACAACCAGTGCCCGGCGCGCCCCGAGGGTCGCCAGGGCGCCCGCCACCAGCGGCACGATGCGGTCCTCATACACCCCGATCACCTGCAGCGAGGCCCGGGCAGGATTGGTCAGCGGCCCGAGCATGTTGAAGACGGTGCGCACTCCCAGCTCCTTGCGTACCGGGCCGGCGTGGCGCATCGCGGGGTGCAGGGACTGGGCGAAGAGGAAGCCGATTCCGGCATCGTCGATGCACTGTGCGACAGCCGCCTCGTCCAGTGTCACCGCCACGCCCAAGGCCTCCAGCACGTCGGCCGACCCGCAGCGGCTCGAGACTGAGCGGTTTCCGTGCTTCGCAACCGGTACGCCACAGCCCGCAACCACGAGCGCCGCCGCTGTTGAGACGTTGAACGTGCGGCCTCCGTCGCCTCCGGTGCCGCAGGTGTCCACCAGATCGCGCGCGGACGTCCGTGCCGGTCGAACGGGCAGCGCGCTGGCCCGCATCGCACCCGCGAAGCCTGTGATCTCCGCGGATGTCTCGCCCTTCATCCGCAGTGCGACCAAGAGGGCGGCGATCTGCGCGGGAGTAGCCTCGCCGCGAAGGATCTCGAGCATTGCCCGGCGGGCCCGGGACTCCCCGAGATCGCTCCCTTCTAGCGCCTTTCGGATTGCGTCTCGGACGTTGGACATGGCTTGGGCCCCGGCCGGCTGCCCGCGATATAGTGAAGGCTCCGGGCCGCAAGCAGGTCCAGCGTTCCCCTGATCGTACCCTACGGTTCCCCCCGATGAAGCTTCACGAGTATCAAGCCAAGCGGGTGCTCCGCACCTACGGCGTGCCGACTCCGAAGGGGTTTCCGGTGCGCGACGCGGCCGATGCGCGCGAGGCTGCGGAAAAGCTCGGCGGCAAGGTGGTGGTCAAGGCGCAGATCCATGCTGGCGGCCGCGGCAAGGGCGGCGGGGTGAAGCTCGCCGGCAGCCCGGCGGAGGCCGAGCGGCTGGCGGCGGCGATGCTGGGCATGACACTGGTGACGCATCAGACCGGCCCCCAAGGGCGACTGGTCAAGCGGCTGCTGGTCGAAGAGCAGCTGCCGATCTCGCGCGAAATCTATCTGGGAATCACGCTGGACCGGTCGGCTCGGCGACCTGTCCTGATGGCGTCCGCACAGGGGGGCGTCGAGATCGAGGAGGTCGCCGCCCGCGACCCTTCGGCGATCCTGCGCGAGCCGCTCAGCGGGCCGCTCCTGCACGCCTACCAGGCCCGGCGTCTGGCCTTCTGGCTGGGAATCAGCGGGGACGCCTTCAGGCCCGCTGTCGCGGCCATGCGCGCACTGGCCAAGGCGTACGACGAGACCGACGCGTCGCTGGCGGAGATCAACCCCTTCGTGCTGACCGAAGACGGTCGTGCGGTGGCCTTGGACGCCAAGCTGGACATCGATGACAATTCCCTCTTCCGCCATGCGGACTTGGCCCGTCTGCGGGATCTTGATGAGGAGGAGCCCCTCGAAACCGACGCCATCAATCACGGGCTGAACTACATCAAGCTGGACGGAAACGTGGGCTGCATGGTCAACGGGGCCGGCTTGGCGATGGCCACCATGGACATCATCCAGCACGCTGGCGGCATGCCGGCGAACTTTCTCGACGTCGGCGGGGGCGCGAGCAAGGACCAGGTCAAGAACGGCTTCCGCATCATCCTCTCTGACCCCAGCGTGCGGTCAATCCTGATCAACATCTTCGGAGGGATCCTGAAGGTGGACGTGCTTGCAGAGGGCATTGTCGCGGCAGCCAAGGAGCTGGCCATCAGCGTGCCTATGGTGCTGCGGCTGGAAGGGACCAACGTCGAGGAAGGCAGGCAGATCTTGGCCGATTCCGGCCTCGACTTCATCGTGGCCTCGGACATGAAGGAGGCCGCGCGGCAGGCAGTGGCCCGCGCGGCATAGCGGACGGCGCCCATGAGCATTCTTGTTGACGAGACGACACGGGTCGCCGTGCAGGGCTTGGGCCGCGCCGGCAGGTTCCATGCGGAGCAATGCATCCGCTTCGGAGCGCACGTGGTTGCTGGAGTCCACCCGGGCCGCGGCGGCGGCACGGCCCTCGGTTTCCCGGTCTACAACACCGTGCGCGAGGCGGTGCAGCACCAGCGGCCCGATGCGTCCATGATCTTCGTCCCAGCCTCGGGGGCGGCGGACGCCATCCTGGAGGCTGTGGAGTCCGAGATTCGGCTCGTCGCGTGCATCACCGAGGGGATCCCTGCTCGGGACATGGTGGCTGTGGCCGCCGCGCTCGACGGCTCCCGGACCCGGCTGGTCGGGCCTAACTGTCCGGGTGTCATCTCTCCCGGAAAGTGCAAGTTTGGGATCATGCCGGGGCACATCCACAGGGTCGGCACGGTCGGTGTGGTCTCCCGGTCAGGCACTCTGACGTACGAGGCGGTCGGGCAGCTGTCCAACCTTGGAATAGGCCAGTCGACGTGCATCGGGATCGGCGGGGATCCGATCATCGGCACGAGCTTCGTCGACGTGCTGGACCTGTTCGAGCGCGACCCCGGAACGGATGGGATCGTCATGATCGGCGAGATCGGGGGCACGGCCGAGGAGGAGGCGGCGGAGTTCGCCAAGTCCGGGGTCACCAAGCCCATCGTTGGGTTGATCGCTGGTGCCACCGCGCCGCCAGGGCGCCGCATGGGCCACGCCGGAGCCATCATCTCGGGCGGCAAGGGGACAGCGGCAGAAAAACACGCCGCTATGACGACGGCCGGCATCGCGATGGCTCCCACGCCTGCGGACATCGGCTCGACACTGGCCGAACTGCTCTGAAGCGGCCCGGACAGCGAGGCCGCATCGCGAGAAATCTCGGAGATCAGCAAGGATGAAGAACGAGCGCACCCTGACGATCATCAAGCCGGACGCGGTCCGGGCACGCAAGGCGGGGCTGATCATGGCCCAGCTGGAGGCGTGCGGTTTCGAGATCGTCGCGATGAAGAAGCTGACGCTTACCGAGGCGCAGGCGAGCGCCTTCTATGCCGTTCACCAAGAGCGCCCGTTCTATGGCAGTCTAGTGGCCTTCATGACCTCGGGCCCGGTCATTCCAATGGTCCTCGAGCGCGACGACGCCATCGCCTCGCTGCGTCGGGCGATGGGCGCCACAAATCCCGCCGAGGCCGCCGACGGCACGATCCGCAAGCTATACGGGACAGACATCGAGAAGAACGCCATTCACGGCTCCGACGCTCCGGCGACGGCGGCCGTCGAGCGCGCCTTTTTCTTCAGTGCCCTTGAGCAGGGCTGAGGCGGCATCCCGCTCAGAGCGGAATGTTCCCGTGCTTCTTGCGCGGCAGGGCCTCGGTCTTGTGGCGGAGCATCTCTAGGCCGCGCACCAGCTTCGGGCGGGTCTCGCGTGGCTCAATCACCTCGTCGATCCAGCCCTTCTCCGCTGCCCGGTAGGGATTAGCGAAGCGCGCAGTGAACTGCGCTGCCCTCTCGAGCCGGAAGCTGGTGGGGTCGTCGGCGGCCGCAAGCTCGCGCCGGTAGAGGATGTTGACGGCGGCCTCGGCCCCCATGACCGCGATTTCGGCCGTTGGGTAGGCGAAGTTCAGGTCCGTGCGAATGTGCTTGGAGCCCATGACGCAGTAGGCCCCGCCGTAGGCCTTGCGGGTGATCACCGTCAGCTTCGGCACGGTGGCCTCGCAATAGGCGTAGAGCAGCTTGGCACCGTGCCGGATGATGCCGCCGTATTCCTGGTCGCTGCCCGGAAGGAAGCCCGGCACATCCTCGAAGGTCACAATGGGGATGCCGAACGCGTCGCAGAAGCGCACGAACCGGGCCGCTTTGACGGAAGCATTGATGTCAAGGCACCCGGCCAGCACCGCGGGCTGGTTGGCCACGATGCCCACCGACCATCCGTCCAAGCGTCCGAAGCCGACCACGATGTTCTGCGCGTAGTGCTCCTGGACTTCCAGGAAGCGACCATCGTCGACGACGCGCCCGATGATGTCTCGGATGTCGTACGGCAGGTTGGCCTCGGCGGGCACGATCGTGTCGAGTTCGGCGTCGCGCCGGTCCGGGGGGTCTGAAGTCGCCCGGAATGGCGGGTCGTCCAGATTGTTCGCGGGCAGGTAGGAGAGCAGCTCGCGGACCAGCTGCAGGCAGTGCCGGTCGTCGGCCGCCAGGAAGTGGGCCACGCCGCTGGCCTCGTTGTGCGTGCGCGCCCCGCCAAGCGCCTCCTTGGTGACCTCCTCGTGGGTCACTGCTCGGATGACGTCCGGCCCCGTGACGAACATGTGGCTGGTGCGGTCCACCATCACCACGAAGTCCGTGATAGCCGGCGAGTAGACGGCCCCTCCGGCGCAGGGGCCCATCACTGCGGAGATCTGCGGCACGACGCCGCTAGCGAGAGTATTGCGCAAGAAGATGTCCGCGTAGCCCGCCAGCGATGCCACGCCCTCGTGGATGCGGGCCCCGCCGGAGTCGTTCAGGCCGATGACCGGCGTACCGGTCTTCATGGCAAGGTCCATGATCTTGCAGATCTTCTGCGCGTTCCGGCGGGACAGCGAGCCACCGAAGACGGTGAAGTCGTGCGAGAACGCATATGCGAGCCGCCCGTCGATCTTGCCGCACCCTGTGACGAAGCCGTCCCCTGGGATCGTTCGGGATTCCATGCCGAAGTCCGTGCAGTCGTGGGCGACCAACCGGTCGATCTCTTGGAACGAGCCTTCGTCGAGCAGCAATTCGAGCCGCTCCCGGGCCGTCAGCCGACCGTTGCGCTTGTGACGGGCGATTCGCTCCGGTCCACCTCCGGCCAGTGCGGCGGCGTTGCGTCGCCGGAGCTCGGCGCGCTTGTCGGCCAAGTCCATGGACCCACACCGTATCACGGGGCCGCGTGCTATGCTCCCGGTTGCTGGACGCCCTCCTTTGGCTCTTCACAGTGCCAGCGGCGCTGGCCACGCTGGTCTCTGTCAAGGGGGGCCGGCGGTTCTTGGAGTACGTCAGCCGGCGCGTGGGGACTCCCTTGGAGCCGCCCGCCGAGGGCTGGCCCGCGGTAGCCTTGATCGTTCCCGTCAGGGGTGCCGAACCCGGACTGGCCCAGCACTTGCGGGCCCTGTGCGATCAGGACTATCCCGGCATGTCGCTGGTGGTCTGCTTCGCGGACGCTGCGGATTCCGCGTTGGCAGTGGCCCGCGCGGCAGTCGGCCGCGACGCCCGCTTCGTGGAGGCTGGCCCGTCCCCGCCGGACATTGGGGAGAAGGTCCACAACCTAATGGCGGCCGTGGATGCCGTTGGGGCCAGCGCTCAGGTTCTCGTCTTCGCCGACTCCGACGGCCTTGTTTCGCCCGACTGGGTGCGCAAGCTTGTGGCGGCACTGCACGCTCCCCGAGTCGCGGCAAGCACGGCGTTCCGTTGGCACTTCCCGGCAAGGGGAGGGTTCTGGCCTCTGCTGCGCAGCGTCTGGGACTCGGCCGTTCTAACCACCATGGACACCCGTGACCGGAGCTTTGCGTGGGGCGGCGGCACGGCCGTTTGGCGGGAGAGCTTCGAGGCCGCCGGGGTACGCGAGCACTGGAAGGGCGCAGTCAGCGACGATCTGCGCCTGACCCGCGCGCTGCACGCGGCCGGCATGGGGATCCGCTTCGCGCCGGAAGCGCTGGTGGCCACGCTCGGCAGCTGTGGGCGGGCCCAGTTCCTCGCATGGGCCGTCCGCCAGGCGACGATCACGCGCGTGTACCGATTCCGCATGTGGGCGGTCGGCTTTGCCGGCCACGCCCTCTACTGCGCGACGCAGCTGCTGAGCCTGCTGCACCTAGCGCAGGGTAATCTCGCCGGCCTGTTCCCGCTGGCGTTGGTCACGCTGCCGGGAATGGTCAAGGGCAACACGCGCGCCTACGCGTGCTCTCTGGCGCTCCCCGAGAGGCAGGAGTGGTTCGACCGCTACGGATGGGCGCACTTCTGGATGTCGCCGCTGGCGACGTGGGTCTGGCTGTACGCATTCGTGCGCTCGGGCGTGACACGCCGGATCCGCTGGCGCGGGAGGGCCTACGTGCTGCTCAGCGAGAACCGCGTGCGCGAGGTGGGCACGCCGCAGGCCCGGGCTCCCGATGCACATTGAAAGGCTGTGCGGCACGCACGAGAGAGGTCCGGGCCCGCCGCTCCGGCGCTCGGAGCCTCGGGCCGGTCGACGCAGTTGGGGCGGCGTGCCGCAATGGATGGGGATCGGACCGCAGCCGGCCATGAAAGATACTGCAGCCCCAAGGAATCCGGGTGCATTGTGAACCTGGAGGGCTCTGCACGTGCGCTGCTGCCGCTGTCGGCAGACCAGAACCCAAGTTCGTGCTGGGTGTCCGGCTCGCGCGCCCGCGGCACTGCAGGCGTCAGTGGGCGACATCGACCTGATTGTCGTGGCGCCGTCCGAACGGCTTGTCAGGAGACGCTCAGCACTCCGTGCTCACCGAGAGGCAGGCGACTGAAGCAATGGGTTCAGAGCGCCTTTTCTTGAGCTTGGCCAGAGACCGTTGCGTTGTGTCACCGCTCCGCTGAGCAGCTAGTGGAGGACTCCTGCAGACAGGGCCAGCAGCCCGTTTCGCCTAGCCGCGTTTGTCCCTGCCTACTCGCGCTCGACGGAGCGGATCACAGGCGTCAGCAGGTTGTCGACAGGAGCGAAGTCGTCGGTCAGCACTAGGCCCTGCGACCGCTCGCGGAGCACCGCGAGGTGCGCGGGCGTCAGCAGCGACGCGGAGTACTGCTCGTAGTCGAGGGCGCGGACCGGCAGCAAGCGTGTCGATCCTGCTACCACGAAGGTGTCCCGCTCATCTTCGTCGGAGGGCCCGGCGGGGGAGGTGCAGAATGTGTAAACGTACGGGAAGACCTCCTCTACGGTGTTGATCATGGCGCCGAGGAACTGGCCGGACCGGTACAGGTCGATGGTGTTGGCGAGGAAGACCGACCGGTCGCTCATCACGGCCCGCAGCTTGCGGATGTACTCTACCGTCGTCAGGTGAAACGGCGGAGAGTAGTGGTTGAAGGCGTCGTTGTACACCAGGTCGAACTTGGCGTCCAGTTCGCCGCGCTGCGCCATCCTGTATAGGTCCTCCACGCGGTTGCGGGCGTCCAAGTGCGTGATTCGCAGCGGTGTGTCGCGCTCCAGCGTGAATGCCTCAAAGGCGGCCCGGGTCACCTGAGGGTCGATCTCAACCACCTCGCCGAATCCTAGCGGGTAGCGGCGCAGAAACCATCTGGGGAAAACGTAGCCTCCCCCACCCAAGAAGAGCGCCCGTAAGCGCCCTTCCGGATGATGGGCCTGCACCGCCCGCACCGTGATGCCGGCGTAGACTCGTTCGTAGTCGTAGTGCAGCTTGTCGGGCTCCTGCGTGTCGACATAGGCGTGGATGAGGTAGTCCAGCCGCATGGACCGAACGCCCGGAGTCTCCAGGACGTTCTCGACCCGAACGAACGAGTACTGCGACTCGTCCTGGAAGAGCACGGCCTCCATGCGCGGCTCGCGGAGTCCTAGGCGCTCGCCGATCACCCTGGCCCACGGAGCCGGTCCCCAGGCCGCGATGATCGTTGCCCCCAGCACGCCGCTCCACAAGTAGGGGAGCAGACCCGTCCCCCCGTATAGCATGGCCATAGCCAGCAGGACGGCGGCCACCGACAGCAGGACGGCCGTCGAGCCCATCCAAGCGATGAGAACGTAGCCGGTGAGGAATGTGCCGATGATGCTTCCGATCGTTCCCCACGAGTACACGTTTCCGATCGTGCGGCCCAGTTGCTGGCCCAGCACGATGGCCATCTTGGCCGCGACCGGGCTGATCATGCCCAGCAGGCAGGAAGGTGCGAAGAACACCAGAAACACGTGCAGCGCGATGCGCACCGGCCAGTCAAGCTCGCGCAGCGCCTCCATGCCCCCAATTCGCCCGTTGATCAGCGGGATTATCAGGCAGTTGGCCGAGGCGACGAGGAAGATCGCCCCTAGAGTCTCGCGTGGGGGGAAGCGGTCCGCAAGTCGCCCCCCGACGTAGTTGCCCGCAGCGATTCCGGCCAGGACGATGCCGATCACCGAGGTCCACGTGTACAGCGAACTTCCCACGTGGCGCGCAATCAGCCTGCCGGCGACCAGTTCGAGCACCATGATGCAGAGGCTCGACAGGAAGACCGTGGCGATCGGGATGGCCGCCGCCAATCGCTGGTGCTTGCCGTTGGCTGATTGCTGGATCTCCATGGGAAGCTGCCGAGTGCGCGCCGGACGGTCAGCCCGCAGCGCAGGGAGGCGCTGCCATTGTCAGGCCTCGATCCCCGGCACCGGGAATGCCGAGCACAATTCCTGCACCTCGGCGTTGAGGCGCTCCAGACGCGCTCCGTCGCCGTGGGCGCGAAGCGCCTCGAGCATGCAGCGCGCCAAGACTTCCATCTCCGGCTCCCGCATGCCACGCGTCGTTGCGGCAGGCGTTCCGAGGCGGATGCCGCTGGGCCTAAGCGGGGGATTCGGGTCGTCTGGGATCACTTGCTTGTTGCAGGTGATCGAGATTCGGTCCAGAGTCTCCTCCGCGATCCGGCCATTGATTTCGAACGAGCTGACGCAGTCCACGACCATCATGTGGTTGGCTGTGCCGCCGGTGACAAGATGCGCGCCGCCGGCCAGAAGCGCTCTCGCCAGCGCTTGCGCATTGTCGAGCACTTGGCGGCAGTACTGCCGGAAGTCCGGCCCCTGCGCCTTCGCAAGGGCAACGGCGGTCGCGGCAACCTGGTTCATGTGCGGCCCGCCCTGAAGGCCGGGGAAGACGGACTTGTCGATCGCGAGGCGAAACTTGCTCCGGCAGAGGATCATGCCGCCGCGGGGGCCGCGCATCGACTTGTGGGTGGTGGTAGTGACTATGTCGAAGCCCGAGTCGAAGGGGTTCGCCAGCGCTCCTCCCGCGATCAGGCCGCCGATGTGGGAGACGTCCGCCAGTGTGATCGCACCGACCTCGTCGGCGATCTCCTTGAACGGTCCGTAGTCGTAGTCGCGCGGGTAGGAGGAGTAACCGCAGACGATCATTCTCGGCGAGTGCTCGAGCGCGGCGCGCCGCACGGCATCGAAGTCGATCCGGCCCTCTGCGCTTGGCTCCGTCTTGTATCGCACCCACCGGAACAGCCGGCCCATATGCGAGACCGGCGCACCGTGGGTCAAGTGCCCGCCGTGGGACAGGTCCATGCCCATGACCGTGTCGCCGGGCTCAAGCAGGGCCAAGTACGCGGCGGCGTTCATGGGGGCCCCCGAAAGGGGCTGGACGTTCGCGTGCTCGCACCCGAAGAGCTGTTTGGCCCGCTGTCGGGCGAGGCTCTCGATGGTGTCAGTGAACTCTTGCCCGCCGTAGTAGCGGCGGCCGGGATAGCCCTCCGAGTACTTGTTGGTGAACACTGACCCTAGCGTGGCCAGCACCTCCGGATAGGTGTAGTTCTCGGACGGGATCATCTCCACGCCCTGCGCTTGCCGCATCTCCTCCCCGGCCAATGCCCGGAATATGGCCGGATCGCTCTGCTGCAGGAGTTCGCGTGCGGATGCCATGGGTATCGGATTGCTCCCCTGTCCACCATTGTCACGCATTGGCTAGCAGGCGAATCGGCACGCTTTGCCGTGCCCGACCCGCATTCATGAACCCTTAACCCTGCTGTCGCACTGGGGTAACACCCGCTGGCTAGCCTTGAGTCTTGGGTGGCGGGCCGGTTCGGACCGGCCCTCGGCCCGCGGTGGCGTCGGCGATGCCGGCGGTATTGAGGTGGGTCGGCCTGTGGCGCTGGAACGCTTGGCCGGGCCGGAGTTGAGAGAACAAGGAGAACAGAATGAGAAAGCACTGGTTCCATTGGGCGGTTGTGGCGGTATTGAGCACACTTCCGCTGGTGATGTCCGCCCAGGACATGCCAGACATGCCGATGGAGACGAACGGCGATATGGCCGTGCACCCGGTCGCCGCTTCGACGATGCGGGCCGCCCTCTGGACGAACAAGCTCGGCTACGCAGGCGGTGAGGAGATGCGCGTCTACCTGACGCTCGACGCGATGGGCGACATGGACGAGTACACGTACTTCGTGTACCGCGAGAACATTGAGACCGGCATGCGCCAGTACCTTCCCGCGCAATCTGACGGCGCGATGTTGGGCGACGCACTCATGGACACTCTGGGCGCGACCGAGATGTTCCAGGCGATGCCGGTGCCGGAGCACGACCAGAGCCTGATCTGGCGCGGAGCGGTCCCTGCACCGGGGCTATGGCACTGGGTGCTGGAGGTGCGCAGTGCCGACGCCACGCAGGTGGTCAAGAGGGCCTACGCCAAGTTTGTCGTCTCTCAGGCCCCGGAGGTCGTGCTGGGCGCTGACGGCACGGACACCGAGATCTCGACCGACACCACATGGACGAATGACACCATCTACCGCATTCGCCACCAAGTGTTCGTAAACGCGGGCGCAACACTGACGATCGAGGCGGGCACGCTGATCCTGGCCTCTGGCCAGAACGCCGTCCTGGTCGTTGAGGCGGGTGCCAAGATCATGGCGGAAGGCCGCCGGGAGGCTCCCATCGTGATGACCTGCGACCAGCCGGTGGGGCAGCGGCCGTCGGGTTGCTGGGCCGGACTGATCGTGCTGGGCAATGCGCCCATGACTCGCGGGACCGGCCTTGCCGAGGGCGTGATTCCCGAAACGCGGCCCGTCTACGGCGGCGACGATCCGACGGACTCCAGCGGCGTGCTTCGCTACGTTCGCGTGGAGTTCGCCGGTGTGGACTTCAATCCGGAGACGCAGCCGAACGCGTTCGGCTTCCACGGTGTGGGCTCGGGCACGGTCATCGATCACATCCAGGCGCACGAGGGCGAGGATGACGGAATCGAGTTCTTTGGCGGCACGGCCAACTGCATGTACTGCGTTTCCAGCGGTTCCAAAGACGACTCGCTGGACTGGGCCTTTGGCTGGCAGGGCACGGGTCAGTTCATCTTCATCCAGCAAGACACCAGCGGCGACAACGGCATCGAGGCCGACAACGACAGCCAGGGATTCGACCGAACGCCGCGCTCGCACCCGAAGCTGTACAACCTCACCATGGTTGGTGGCGTGGTCCAAGACCTAAACACAACATCCGGGGACGGCATGCGCATCCGGGTAGGCACGGCGATCACGGCCCGCAACGTCATCCTGACGGGCTTTGGCGACGACGCCCTTGACGTTCGCGACAACTCTCCCTCACTGTTCATGGACGGCACGAGCAGCATCGCCAATACCATCCTCCACGCCAACGGCGGCAATGAGGGGGCGGACCAGCTAAACGGCTTGGTCGAGGGCGATGTGATGTTCGTGGATACCGACCCGATGCTCGTCAACGTGCGCTTCGAGGCGAATCCGGACCCGCGCCCGGCACTCGGATCCCCGGCACTGCTGATCGGCAGCGGCGCCACGCCGCCCAGCGATGGCGCGCTTGACACCAGCGCGCAGTTCGTGGGAGCCTTCGGTGCCGAGAACTGGCTCGAAGAGTGGACGTTCTTCGGAGACGAATTCGACTACGACGTGTTCTAGGACGGTCTATCACGCCGTCCGGTGAAGGGCGGAGGCGAGAAGGACACCTGCGGCCCTTTCCCCTGCGGGGAGGGGCCGCTTCTCGTTCGACCGCTTGCGCATGACGCCACGCCGTGGTGCGGCCGCCCCCCAGTTGCGATACAAGGTCAGGTACGAGTCGGCCAGCGTGCCGCCGGACGATTGTCACATCAGGCGGAACGAGATTTCCAGCCTAACCCTTGACGCGACCCTCGAGCCGCCTCTCCTAGCCGGTCGGAACTTCCACTGACGGACGGCTTTGACCGCTTCCTCGTCGAGCCCCAGCCCCAAAGGGCGTACCACGAGAAGATTTGACGGCCGACCGTCCGCATCCACGTCGGCCTGCAGGAGCACGCTGCCCTCATGGTTGGCAATGCGCGCCTCATCGGTGTAGTCGGGTTCGGAGCGCTCCATCAGCACGGCGGGCCGGGTGTCGCTCCCAGCTGCGAGCGGTGCGGAATCGACGGCCTCAGGGTCGCTGGCCGCGGTCCTGCGATACTCCCGGGCCCTCGTTTCCAGGGGGGCGGCGTCTCCGGGCCGCGAGAGCTTGTGGAGCAGTCTGGCCAAGTGCTCGAGCGTTTCGACGGTGGAGAGGTCGTCCGGCCCCAACGCGCGTTCTCGGATGTCGAGCGCAGTCCGGTAGTATGTCTCGGCCTTCGCGTATTGGACCTGGTTCTCGTACAGCACGGCCAAATTGTTGACCACGGCTGCGACGTCGGGGTGGCTCCTCCCCAAGTGTCGCGTTCGGATGGAGAACGCCAGCCTGTAGAAGCGCTCCGCTTCGGTGTATTTCACTCGCAGATGGTAGTAGCGTCCGATCTGGCTGAGCAGGCTCGCATACTCCGTGCTGTCAGCGCCCCATGCTTGGCGGGCGATTGGGTCGGCTTGCCGGTAAAGCTGCTCGGGGACCGCGTAGTCGCCCCTCTGCAAGTGCAGCTTCGCGAGTTCCATTAGCGGGACGACCCGGCGCGGGTCGTCCGTTGCAAAGCCGCTTGAGAGGCTCTGGGCGCGCCGCAGGATACGTGCCGCTGCGTCGAAGCGCTCCGTCGCGAGCGCCTCACGCGCAGCC
>JAJDWM010000718.1 GCA_022825595.1 Bryobacterales bacterium
CCTCCCCTTCACCGAGATGGTGCGTGACCGGCTTCTCCACGTACACGTGCTTGGCGGCGTCGACCGCTTGGATCGTCATTGGCGCGTGCCAGTGGTCCGGTGTGGCTATGACAACGGCGTCGATGTCCTTGTCCTCCAGGATGTCGCGGTAGTCCCGATAGGCCCTCGCGGGCGGTCCGAACTGGTCGGCCGCCTGCTCTCGCCTCGGCACGTAGACGTCGGACACGCCAAGGACTTCGGCGCCGCCCACCCTTGGGGCGTAGCTTGTCACTCCGCGCCCGCGGCCCCCGCAACCGATCAGGGCTACGCCGATCCGGTCGTTCGCTCCCATCACTCGCCGGTAGGCGAAGGCCGAAAGGGCGGTAGCGTGCAGGAATGCTCGTCGTCGCATAGGAATGGCTGCGGCAGGGCCGTTCAGAAGGGCCCGGCGGCTCCAGTCTACACGGGCGGCATTGCGTCCCGACACGCGGGCCCCGACACCCCGCCTCAGCGCAGAATTCTGGCGGTCGGTGCGCCCGAAGCTGTGCTCTCGCAGGGAATCCGGTCCTTAACAGCCGGTGCGGGAATCCGCTCGGCGGGGCGATCTTGACCCACGCAAGGGGAATAGGCCGCGTCGCGGACACTCTCGAGCGGGACGAACACTGGCGGCACATGAGCTTTCTCTCCAGCCGCCGATATACGCGTGTGGCATGCCCCCCAGGCCTTTCAGCCTTGGCGAAGAATGCGGCGGACTGGACCGTTCGCTGGGTTACATTGGGCGGTTGACGAGACCGCGAATGCCTTGGCGGGACGAGCATGCTTCCAAGCGCACGAGAAACTGCTGGCTCGCCTCTCACGCCCAGGGCCAGCTGCCCCGCCGTTCCGGACGTGTGCGCGAAGTGACGTTCAACACTGGAGGTTTCGCGGCGTTCGAGCCAACCCGTCGTGCCCGTTGCTGCCTGTGGTCAAGCGACCGGGCGCAGCCAAGAGTGCCCTTGGGCAGGGCCAGCGTAGCTGAGGTTCACCGCAGACTCAGGGCCGCAATCACCGTCTCTGCAGCCCGGAGCGCTCCTTCCGTGCCGTTCCCGCACGGCGAAGCGCCCTGCCCGGGCCACAGAGATTCGGCAGCCGCGCGCGCCGCACGGGAGGCCGCGTGACAAGCCAGTTCGACCTTGGGCCGTTTCTCGATCAAGAGGAGGGCCTGCACTTTGAACGGAAGTCCCTTTACCATGGCCCCCGGACGAATCGCCGGTCGAGAGACCGCAGGGAGGTACGGGACCAGATCGCGGAATACGTCGCAGGGTTTGCCAACGCCGAAGGCGGAGTGCTCATCCTTGGGCTAGAGGACGACGGCGAGATCACCGGGCACGCATTGCCTCCGACGGCCGTGCAGGGTCTGCTGAACACGCCAAGAGCCAGGCTTGACCCGCCTCAAGCGCCGGGTTTCGAGCTGCAGCGCGGCAACGAGCGGCTCCTTGTCTTTGAGGTGGCCGCCTCAAGCACCCCCGTCCAAGTCATCAACGACGGCTTCCCCATGCGGGTCGGCGACACGACCAAGCAGTTCAAGGAGAGCCAGATTGAAGCGCTCAAGCGCCAAGGGCTGACAGAGAGCTGGGAGAGCCAAAGGTCGTCCTCTGGCATCGCCGGGATGGACAGGGGCCTTCTCGCGCTGGCGCGGGAGCGTAGCGGCTGGTCCAATGAGACAGACGAGAAGTACATGCTGAGCCGGAGGCTGGCGGACTGGCGCGGATCCCTCCTGACGCTCAGGCGTGCCGCGGACCTCCTGTTCCGTTTGGACGGCTGCGACCACCCGAATGCGGGCGTGAGGATCTTTCGGGTGTTCGGCGCAGAGCGCACGACTGGCCCCAAGCACAACGTCGAGGAGCTGCCAAGGATCGAGGGCCCCCTTCCAACGGTGTATGGGCGTTCCTGCGAGGCGCTCCAAGCGCTCATCGGCCGCCCGTCCCGCCTCGTGGGCAGGCGCTTCGTGGAATCGCCGGAGTATCCGGACTTTGCGTGGCGCGAGGCACTGCTCAACGCGCTTCTGCACCGCGACTACAGCATCGAAGGGCTGGGAACGGAGGTCTGGTTGTTCAGGGACCGGCTGGAGGTCGTGAGTCCGGGCAACCTGCCCACGGGCGTCACGCTGGAAGCACTGCTCAGACTTGACCGCCTTCACGTGAGCCGCAACCCGAGGACGGTTCGTGTCATGGCCGATCTCGGCCATGCCCGTGATCAAGGAGAAGGGATCCCCCGCATGTTCGCGGAGATGCAAGACGCATTCTTGGCCCCACCCGAGATGTCGGAGGCGAGCCGGCAGGTGCGGGTCGTCCTGCGCAATTCCCCGGCGCTGTCCGCGGCGGACCGAGAGTTCATCGCCGACCTAGGGAGACTCGACCTGGACCGCGCTGAACTGAGGGCTCTGCTGCAGGCCCACCGCCATGGTCGCGTGGACAACTCCTCAATCCGCTCTCTGGTCGGTCTGGGCACATTGGCTGCCAGCAGGATGCTGCGGAAGCTGCGCGAGAAAGGGCTCCTGACGCTGCACTCCCATGGCGCAAGGAGCTACTACAGCCTGCCCGATGCGCAGACCGGACGCACAGGCCGGGCACATGGGTCAGACGGTTCCGAGAAAGCTCCCCTCGGCTGGGGAGATCTGCCTCCCGCCATCCAGCAGTCCCTGCGCGAGCTAACCGGCCGCCCGCGGAAGAAGCGGCTACGGGCTCTGATACTGCAGATCTGTGGAGCCCGCCGTTGGACGAGCGCGGCGGAGCTGGCTGCCATGTTGCGCTTCAGCGCTCCGAACCTGACTAGACGGCACCTGAGCCCCATGGTGAGAGCCCAGCAGCTGGAGATGAGACATCCGAATCAGCCGAATCACCCGAAGCAAGCGTACCGGTCTACGCAGCCCTTACTCAACCTCGAGGGCGATGCGGAGCGGACTGCCCGTTCGGACCGACCGTACATCAGATACGCCGACTTGTGGGCCATGTGCGCACCCACGCCGTTGACCGATGCCGGAGTAGCCTCTTTGGAGCCGTTACTTGCTGCTGCCGTGAGTCGGGCACCTGTCTGTTCTTGGCCATCGACACAATGCGCGGATGGCCCGACAAGCCACCCGCTAAGGGCACACCCTCTCGCATGTCCGGACCCGATCGACTGGACCTCCCCGGATCGACAGGAGTCCGTCCGCCCGATCGACTGGAGTTCCCGGCCCCCTGTCCCATCGGCAGGAACTCGGCCGGTTCGACAGGAGTTTGGCCGGTTCGACAGGAGTTCGGCCGCCCGATCGACTGGACCTCCCCCTGATCGACAGGAGTCCGTCCGCCTGATTGACCGGAGCTCCCGGCCCGCTGTCGCATCAGCGCAAACTCCGACGATTCGACAGGACCTCTCCCGATCGACAGGAGTCTGCCCGCCCGCCCGACTGGAGTTCCCCGGCCCCTTGGACAAATGGACCGGGCTGGCTCTGCAGCCGGCCCAAGCGCGGGACTGATCACCGTTCCGGGGCGCGGGACACTGGCACCGCTATGCGCTCCGGGTGCTCGCTAGCATTCCTCGATTCGCCTACGCGGCGGCGCCTGTGCAGAGTCCGGAGGACTACTACACCGAGCGGTAGCCCTCGCGCAGCTCTGCCCGGCCCACTTCCGCGCCCGTCTCGGCGGCAGCCTCTGCCGCCGCATGCTCGGCCGACCGCTGCAGGGCACGGCTGCGGTCCCACGTGTGGGCGATCCGGTGCACGACGGTCAGGTTCGACAGCACGGCGAGCACCCAAAGCACGGCCGCCATCCGGTCGAATAATGCCCCGATGATCAGCAGCACGATTCGCTCAGGGCGCTCCATGAACCCGACCTTGCAGCTCGGGATCAGATTCTCAGACCTTGCCCGGCTGTAGCTCACCAAGACGGTGCCGATCATCACGACGGCCGTCAGGACGATGTAGCTGAAGCGATCGATCCGCGCATAGTACACCAGCAGGCCGGTCAGCAGGACCAAGTCCGAATAGCGGTCCATCACCGAGTCCAGGAATCCCCCGAATCGCGTCACCTTGTTGGCGTTCCGCGCGACGGCGCCATCGGTCAGGTCGAAGACCGCCGCGCAAAGGATCGCCAGGCCCCCGTACAGGAACTCCCCACGCGCCAGGATCCAAGCCGCGACGCCGTTCACCACAAGCCCTATCAGGGTCAGCGCGTTCGGATGCACCCCGCTCAGCGTCAGCAGACGCACCAAGCCCGTCAGGACACGCCCCAGCCCGCTCCCGATGGTCCTGGTGAATGGCATCGCCGCCGCTACCCGCCCTGCTTGTCGTGGATCGTCTCGAAGCTCACTATCTCGAATTCGCGCGGCCCCTTGGGAGTTTGGGCGACCGCCAGATCTCCCTCGCGCTTGCCGATCAGGGCCCGCCCGATCGGGGCAGTGGTCGAGATGCGGCCGGCCGCCACGTCCGACTCTTCGGACGTAACCAGTTCATAGGCCACCTCGCGATCCTCGTCGACGTCGTAGACCAGGACCGTTGACCCCAAGCCGGCCGAATCCCGCGGGATCTTCGACAGGTCAATGAGCTTCAGCCTCGCCAACCGCTCGGTCAGGTTCGCCAGGCGCGCGTTCAGCAGCCGCTGCCGCTCTTTCGCGGACGAGTACTCGGCATTCTCGCTCAGGTCGCCCAACTCGCGGGCCTTGCGAATCTCCCCGGGCAGCTTGTCCCGAAGCTCCCACTCGACCTGGCGAATCTCGCCCTCAAGCTTGTCAATCGCGGAGAGTCGCATGCCCGGCCGGCGGCGCACTCCGCCGCCAGCCACCAAGGTTAGCAGGAGCGCTGTCGGCGGCCCGGGCTCAGAGCAGGTCGACCGGGGCTCGCGACCGCGCTGACTCGTACACGCCCAGCACCAGCCGCAGGGCGGCCAGCCCCTCTGCCCCGTCCACGAGCGGCCCCGGGCCTCCCGCCAAGGACTCCCCGAAGTCCTCGAACTGGCGCTGCAGGTTCTCGATCGAGATCGCCATCGGATCCGCCGCTCCGGAATCTACCCCGCTCGCCAGCGGGGCGTCCTCGCCTGGATCCCCCTCAACGTCCCAAGCTGTGAGCTGGTCGCCCGTGATGACCGCCGAGCCCTTAGTCCCGTGGATCTCGATACGCTCGGGATAGCCCGGCCAGGTGGCCGTGGCGGCCTGCAGCACCCCGCCCGCGCCACTATCGTACTCGAGAACGGCGTTGACAAGGTCCTCCGCCTCCATCCGGTGCGCCGCGGCAAGCTGCCAGTGCGCGTAGGCACGCCGCACCGGCCCGCCCAGGTACTGCATGACATCCGCCGTGTGGATCCCTTGGTTGATCAGGGCTCCTCCGCCCTCCACGTCCCAAGTGCCCTTCCCCGGCGGGTCGTAGTAGCTCTGCGGACGGTGCCACTTGACATACCCGTCCACCTGCAGCAAGCGGCCCAAGCGGCCTTCCTCGATGGCCCGCTTGAGGAAGATGCTGCAGTCGTCGAAGCGGTGCTGGCTGACCACCCCGAGGCGCACGCCGCGCTCGGCGCACAGATCGATCATCTTCCGGCAGTCCGCCAATGTCAACGCCATCGGCTTCTGGACCAGGACGTGCTTTCCGTTCCCCGCCGCGTGCCGGCAAATATCTAGGTGGGAGTCCGGGAACGTGCAAACGTCGATGTAGTCTAGCCCGTCCAGCGCGCACAGGTCCCGGTAGTCCGCCACGAATCCGCAGCCGTACTGCCGCGCGAACGCCTCCCCTTTCTCGCGCCCGCGGTTCGAGCACGCCGCCAGCTCGTAGCCGATCGCCTCGTAGCTCTCCGCGTGCTTGTGGGCGATTGCGCCCGTCCCGACCAGACCGACTCTCATGCTAGGAACCGCCCCCGTTCCCGCTCCTGAGGCCGCTGCGCCCGATGTCGGTGCGGTAGTGCGCGCCCTCGAAGCGAATCTCGCGCGTGGCCGCATAGGCCGTGTTCAGCGCCTCGCGGAGGCTTCCGCCCCGCGCCGTAACTCCCAGAACGCGGCCGCCCGACGTCACGGGCACTCCTGATGCCAAGCGTGTCCCGGCATGGAACACCTTGGCGCCGAGTGCTGCGGCGTGCCGCAGGCCCGACACCGGCAGGCCGGTGGCGTACTTCCCCGGGTAGCCCCCCGAGGCGACAACGACGCACGCCGTGGAGCCCTCGGCCGCCTGCACCAGGGAACAGTCCAGCTCGCCCCGCGCCGCGCTCGCCAGCAGCTCCGAGAACCCGCCCTCCAGCCGATACAGCAGCGGCTGCGTCTCCGGATCTCCCAGGCGCACATTGAACTCCAGGACCTGCGGACCCTCGTCACTGAGCATCAGGCCACAGTACAGGAAGCCCCGAAATGGCGTCCCGTGCGCCCGCATGCACGCCAGCACGGGCTCGACGATCGAGTCGACAACGCGTCCTCGCGTGGCCGCGTCGATGATCCCATCGTCGCAGTATGCTCCCATGCCTCCGGTGTTGGGACCCCTGTCCCCGTCCAAGGCGCGCTTGTGGTCCCGCGTCACCGGCAGGGCGCAGTGCGCGCGGCCGTCGCTCAGCACCATGAAGCTGACCTCGTCGCCCTCCAGGAAGCGCTCCACCACGACGCGGCTGCCGGCCGTGCCCACCAGCCTTCCCGCCAGCATGTCCGCCGCCACAGCGCAAGCCTCGGACTCGTCGCGGGCGATGACCACTCCCTTGCCCGCCGCCAGCCCGTCGGCCTTCAGGGCGACCGGGTAGCCAAAGCGGCCGACCGTCGAGGGAATGTCCCTCGCGTCCTCCAGCAGGGCCCACTCCGCAGTCGGCACCCCCGCTTCCCCGCAGATTTCTTTCGCGAAAGCCTTGCTGGCCTCCAGCAGCGCCGCCGCACGCGAAGGGCCGACGATCGGCAAGCCGCGGGCCAAGAACTCGTCGGCCACGCCCGCCGCCAACGGGGCTTCGGGCCCGACCACGGTGCAACTGGTCCCCAAGTACTCCGCAAGGGACGCCATCTCGGCCGGGTCTAGGATGTTCCCCGGCAGGCACCCAACGTCCACGGCAGCGCCGGCGTTCCCGGGAACAAGGTCGACGCGGTCCGTCCCCCCGTCGCGCGACATGCGCCACGCGATGGCGTGCTCGCGGCCGCCGCTCCCAATGACCAGAGCCCTCATCGACCGTCCCGCCCGCCGCCCCGCACGGGCGCAAGAGACCCTAGAATAACAGCAGCGGCGGGGGCCGCGGCGGGGCGTGGGAGCAGTCGGCGAGCAGCGCTACGACATCGTCGTCGTCGGTGCCGGCCACGCAGGCTGCGAGGCCGCGGTGGCCGCCGCGCGCATCGGCGCGCGCGTCGCGCTCGTCACCCTCAACCTGGACCTCATCGCCCAGATGTCGTGCAATCCCGCCGTGGGTGGCATCGCCAAGGGCCACCTCGTGCGCGAGATCGACGCCCTCGGCGGCATCATGGGCCAAGTAACCGACGATGTCGGGATCCAGTTCCGGCTGCTCAACACGAGCCGGGGCCCCGCCGTCTGGTCGCCCCGCGCCCAGTGCGACAAGAAGGCTTACCGGGTGCGCATGCGGCAGCTGGTCGAGTGCGAGCCCAACCTGGAGATCAAGCAGGCCGAGGTTGTCCGCCTGCTAGTGCGCGGCGGCGTCTGCCGGGGGGTGGAGCTGCTCGACGGGCGTTCGCTGCCCGCCGGCGCGGTCATCGTCACCACCGGCACTTTCTTGAACGGGCTCGTGCACATCGGCGAGCGTACCTACCCCGCCGGCCGCAGCGGAGAGCCCGCGTCCGTGCCGCTCGGAGAGCAACTGCGCAGCCTTGGGTTCCGCTGCAGCCGCCTCAAGACCGGCACACCCCCAAGGCTCGACGGCCGCACGATAGACTGGCAGGCCTTTGAGCCCCAGCCCGGCGATCCCGAGCCCACGCCGTTCTCGTTCCGCACCAAGCGCATCGACCGCGAGCAGGTCGATTGCCACATCGCCTACACCACCGAGAAGACCCACCGGCTGCTGGTGGACAGCCTGCGGCGCTCGCCGCTCTACAGCGGCCAAATCGAGGGCGTCGGGCCCCGCTACTGCCCCTCTATCGAGGACAAGGTCGTCAAGTTCCCGAAGAGGCGGCGCCATCAGATCTTCCTCGAGCCTGAAGGGCTCGACACCAACGAGGTCTACGTCAACGGCCTCTCCACGAGCATGCCAATCGACGTGCAGAAGCGCATGCTGACCTCCGTGCCGGGCCTGGACCGGGCCGAGATGATTCGCCCCGGCTACGCCATCGAGTACGACTCCGTGGACGCCACGGAGCTGCGCGCGACGCTCGAGACCAAGCGCGTGCGGCACCTCTATCTGGCCGGCCAGATCAACGGCACGACCGGATACGAGGAGGCGGCCTGCCAAGGTCTGCTGGCCGGCATCAACGCGGCCAGCGCGCTTCGCAGCCGCGAGCCGGTAGTGCTCGCCCGGACACAGGCCTACATCGGGATTCTCATCGACGACCTGGTCACCAAGGGCACTGACGAGCCGTACCGTATGTTCACGTCGCGGGCCGAGTTCCGGCTGCACCTGCGGATCGACAACGCCGACCGCAGGCTGACCCCCGTCGGCCGCCGGGTTGGCACGGTCGGGGACGACCACTGGCGCGAGTTCCGGCGGGCCCGGGACGCGCGCGACGCGCTGGCGCAGTTCCTAGACGGGCACAGGCCAGCACTCCACAGCCCCCTGTACGGCACCATCCGCCCACCGCGGGAGCGCATCAGCCTCAGCCGCCTCCTGCGGCGACCCGAGGTGCGCATCCCGCAGCTTCTCGGCGCGATCCCGCCCCGCCTGCTGCAAGGCCTGCAGAAAGTGGACCTGGCGGCCGTCGAGACCCACTTCAAGTACGCCGGGTACCTAAAGCAGCAGCGGCGCCAGATCGAGCGTCTCAGGCGTGCCGAGTCCCGCACAATTCCGGAGCGCTTCCAGTACCGTGGCCTGCCAGGCCTCTCGAACGAGGTCGTCGAGAAGATGGAGCGCGTCCGGCCCACGACGCTGGGCCAGGCCGGCCGCATACCGGGCGTCACGCCGGCTGCAATTTCCCTGCTGGACATGCACCTCGGCGCGTGACGTTCGAGCGCGCGCTGGCCGACGCCCTGCGTGAGGCCGGCGTCGCCGCAGGCCCCGCCGCACTCGCCGCAATGCGCAGCCACTACGAACTGCTCCGCAAGTGGGGCAGGCGCATCAACCTCACCACTGTGCTGGACCCGGCCCTAGCCGCCCGCCGCCACTACGGCGAGGCCGCCTTCTTGCACCGCGAACTGCCGCAGGCCGCCAGTGCCGTCGACGTGGGGTCTGGGGCCGGCTTCCCTGGCATCCCCTTCGCCATCCTGCGGCCGGACACACCCGTTACGCTGGTCGAGTCCAGCCACAAGAAGGCCGCTTTCCTCATGGAGGCCGCCCGGCGGATCCCCAACGTCCGCGTGCAATCCGTGCGGCTCCGGGACTGGGACGGGAGCGCCGACTGGGCGCTGCTGCGGGCCGTCTCTCCGGCCAGAGTCCTGGGCGACCTGAAGGGACGGGTGGGCCATGTCGCCATCCTCGGCACTCGCCGCCCGCCGGCGGGGCCATTCGGACCGTGGCAGGGACGACCGCTCCCCTGGGGCCGCAGCCTGCGGCTTTGGACCGCCCCGGGTCCCGCGTCACGCGGCGGTGTTCCACGTGAAACATCGCGCGTCCGCTAGTCCGCCGCCGGTCACCGCGAGCGGGCCGAATCACGCCTCCGTCGCAGCCTCGGCGCGGATTGGGGCACTGCGCGCCTCGGGACCGCTCGGTGTATTCCGACGGGCTCGCAGTCACCAACCGGCGTGTTCTACGCGGGCATCGGGGCTTGGCTGCGAGCATGGGCCGGGCCGACCCGGCCTAGCGCGCGGCGTCTCCCGACGTCTGGTGAATCCAATCGGTCATCGCCGCGAGGTCATGGGCCCAGAAGATGGTGAGGCCCTTCGCTTGCGCGTCCAGCAGGTTCTTCAGGGCGAACACCCCGTCGAGCAGTGCGGCCGCCACGACCTGAACCGTGCCGAATTCGGATCGCCAGACGGTAGCCTTGACCGCCGCATCGTTGTTGAGCCTCTTGATTGAATTGACGGCCGAACTCGAGACCTTGCACTCGATGGCCATGGTGCGCCCATCCCACAGTCCCACGAGGAAGTCGGCCTTGCGGGTTCCGAACATTGACTCTCGGCAGAATTCGCCGTGACTCGGTGCGTCGGAGACCGTGCTCACGGTCCTTCTGGGGACCTGCCGAAAACCTGCGTCCCGCAATTCTCGCTCGACGGCCATCTCTTGGGCCTCAGAGCTTCGCATGCGGTGGTGGGTCTCGGTGCGCCGCATCGCCAGCAGCGCCGTGGTTGCCAACACCGCAGCTGACCTCTCTCGATCCGTTGCGGGGCGCCCCTCGCTCACCCAAGGAAAGCGCCTCCGATCGTGCCATTTCCGCACCACCTCAATGACAGCTCCCAGCCGCGCGGCGCCCGCAGCCCTCCCCGGGGTCTGCAGCGCCTTGGCACGCACCAGCATCTCCAGATCGGCAGTGGAAATAGGGGGGCCGCATAGGTATCGGATTACTTCGCTCTTCGTTGCATCCGGCAGGAGCGCGGGCCCCTCAGCGCGGATTTCCCTCAGATCGAGAGTCTCGGCTAGCACCTGCTGGACGGAATCCCTGTACTGATCAAAGTACCCCTGGTAGGTCTCCAGCGATTCCGAGCGTCGTTTCGTTGCAAACTCGCTCTCCGCACGATCCCGCGCGGCGCTGAGCTGTGCACTCGTCCACTCGGGCGGATCTGTCACTCTTGGTCCCCCAGAAGATTCGGCGGCGTCGGGACGCGAATCCTCTCCATCTCACCAGGCTCGAATTTCGTCAGTCCTCCCGCATACACCCGACCGCCGTGGAGCGTGACCGATCGGCGCAGCCACTTGACCAGTCGGATTAGCATGTCGTCGGATAGCCGCTCCCGAGGATACAATCCGTGCGCGACGTTCAAATGCCGCGCAGAGGCCCGGTTCAGCACGAAGGCGGGAGGGCGGCGAGCCATATAGGTGGCAAGTATCGGCGCTGGGGAGCGAAGCCCGACAGACCACCAAGACCGGCGGTGGCGCGCCACATAGCCGTGCTTGGCACCCATCTTCTCCGCCCGACCCAAGAACTTCCGAACCGACTCGAGCTCGGTTTCCTCAAGGCCCGCAAGGTCGGGGGGCAAGTCAATGACGCGACGCAGGTGTCGATCGTCAGAGAGCGTCGGGCCGCAATCAAACAGTTCCCGCGCCTTGGTGATCGCCGGAAAGAGGACTCGTCGGGGTAGGCCAGCGCTGTGCGGGCCTGCAATCCATACCTTGTTCGCCCCGGTGACCTGCCCGCGGTGTACGCGACAGATCTCCCCCAACTCGACAAAACCTTCGGGAGGCTTTGGTAGCGTGCGCGTGAAGTCAGACCAACGTGCCTCCCGAACGAGCCGACTCCGCGCAATCTCCGAGCCCGTGCCAAGTTCTCCGATGGCAGAGACTTGGGCAACGCTCGCGAAATAGGCCTTCTTCGGTGATGTCCCAACCTTGAATGTCGAGATGGCGCCGGTGGCGGCCGTGCCAGGGAATGGCTCGGCCCGCGGTTCCACGACCAGGACACTCCGGCCGCCCAGTTGTCCCACGAAGAGATCCCGCACCAGCCGCCCGTAGTTCACGTCGAGCCATTCCGCCGATGTGATCAGTGCACCGTAGTCTCCGGGTCTGCTGAGCTTTGCGATTGCCAGGAAGAAGTAGGCGTGCAGTCCTGCGAGCGCGCTCGCCCGCACACCGAGCGCCGCTGCCTCGTCCTTCAGCCATCGTTTCCGCGCCGGCGGAATCAAGTGGTGCCGGACGTAGGGGGGATTGCCGACAAACAGGGTCCGCCCCGCTAGTCGTGCGAGCCTTGTGTCCAAGAAGTTCTCAACCTGAACCCGCGACCGGCCCGCCATCCCTGACACCGCGAGGTTCGCCCGAGCGGCCAGCGCCGCTAGCGGATCGCTCTCTACCGCAACCAGACGCGCGTCGGGGAACCTACGCCCCGCACCGACGAGAAAGCGAGCGGATCCGGCCCCTGGATCCACGACCCGATCCGGTGCCGGCTGCGACTGCGCCCACGAGAGCATGGCAGCTACGATGGACTCTGGGGTGTAGACGGCCCCCTTGGTCCGCCGAGCTGCCGCTGACCGCAATGCGCAGAACGCGTCGCCCAGAGGATCCTCGCCCGCTCGGATTCCTTTCCTAGTGCCGGACTGCCCTCACCGCTGGGCCGGCACAGACAGTACCCGGCTACCAGCATAGGCTAGGCACCCAGCGACAGACCGTTGGGACGCACCTCGACGGGACCCTTCTCGGGCCCGCTTCAGTCGGCGCCATTGCACCCGAGGCAGCCCAATGTTTCACGTGAAACATCGCCGGTCTGGTACGCTGGACCTCGGATCCCGCGTGCCGGCCTGGATCGCCATCGCCAATCAGAAGGGCGGCGTCGGCAAGACGACCACAGCCATTAATCTTGGCGCCTCGCTGGCTGCGGCCGACTGCCGCGTCCTGCTGGTGGACGCCGACCCGCAGTCGAATGCCACGAGCGGCCTCGGTCACGCCGCGGATGGCTCCCATCCGACGCTCTATGACGTGCTCATCGAGCGCGCCGGCATTGGGGACGCTATCCTGTCCACCGCCTTTGCGGGGCTGGACCTGCTCCCTTCCGACCGCGACCTGGCGGGTGCCAACGTCGAGCTGGCGACGCTCGCCGACCGGGCACTGCGCCTCTCCCGCCAGCGGCGGTCGCTCCCGGCGGGCTACGACTTCGTCCTAGTGGACTGCCCGCCCTCCCTGGACCTGCTTACGCTCAACGCGCTCGCCGCCGCCGACTCCCTTCTCGTCCCAATGCAGTGCGAGTACTTCGCGATGGAGGGAGTCTCCGCCTTGCTCCAGACCATGGACTCGGTGCGCGCGACACTCAACCCGCGCCTGCAGCTGGAAGGGCTGGTGTTCACCATGTTCGACGGTCGCACGACGCTGTCCCGACAGGTCGCCGCCGAGCTCCGGGGCCACTTCGGGAGGTCCGTCCTCCAAACCGTGGTCCCCCGCAACATCCGTCTCGCTGAGGCCGCCAGCCACGGAATCCCAGCCCTGCAGTACGACGTTCGCTGCAAAGGGGCGACCGCCTACCTCTCGCTCGCGAGGGAGATGCTGAAGCGCCGCCGCCAGCAGCTGCCCGCCCACGACCATGCCGCCTAAGCGACCCAAAGAGAAGCGCCCCGCCCTCGGGCGTGGCCTCAGTGCCATCCTGCCTCCCCCGCCTCCACCCGAGGCCGGCTCGGAGACCGTCCTGCGGGTCAGCGTCGCGAAGATCGACCCCAATCCCGCCCAGCCCCGCCAACACTTCGGCGAGGATTCCCTGCAGCAGCTCGCCGCATCCATCCGGGCCGACGGTGTCCTGCAACCAGTCCTGGTAAGGCCCGACGGCGAACGCTACACCCTCATCGTCGGCGAGCGCCGCCTGCGCGCAGCTCGCCGCGCCGGCCTCGACGCCGTCCCGGCCATCGTGCGCGACATCGCCGCCGACCGGCTGCTCGAGGTCACGCTCATCGAGAACATCCAGCGGCAGGACCTCAACCCCATCGAGATCGCGCTGGCCCTCGAGCGCATGCTCTCCGACCTGCACCTCCTGCAGCACGAACTCGCGGAGCGCACGGGGATGAGCCGCTCCTCGGTGGCCAACCACCTGCGACTGCTCAAGCTGCCCACGCGCGTGCTGGCCGAGGTCCGCGACGGCAACCTGCGCATGGGCCACGCGCGGGCGCTGCTGGCCCTCGACACCGACGCCCAGAAGGAGGCCCTCGCCGAGCGCGCCGTCGCCGAAGGCATGTCCGTCCGCCAAGTTGAGGAGGCCGTCCGCCGCGTCCTCAAGCCGGCCAAGCCCAAACCCAAGAAGCCCGTCGACCCCAATGTAGCGGCGGCCCTCGAAGAGCTGGAGCGCGTCCTGCAGGCTCCCGTGCGCCTGCGTGGCACGCCGGAGAAGGGCCGACTGGAGATCAAGTACCGCTCGGCCGAAGAGCTCGCCGCGATCTACGACCGCGTCGTCGGCGAGTGAAGCAGCGCCCAGACCTCACCGTTCGCTGGAGCGCTTCGCCCGGATGCGCTCCAGCAAGCCCTCGGCACGGGCGCGGGCCAAGTGCAGTAGGCGCTTCTGCGCCGAGATCTCCGCAAGGACCGCCTCGAGCAGCTGCGGGGCCGACAAGCGGTCCCTCTCCATCGCGCCCGTGGCCTTCACCAGGGCGTCGTTGACGCCGAGGGGATCGAAGCGCAGCGCCCGCTCAAGCTCCCTCAGGTGCTGCCGCGTCTCCGCCAGGCCGACAAACCAAGACGCCAACTCGCGAGCCTTCCTGACCTCCGAGTAGTCGAACTCGGCCTCGCCGACGATCCGGCCCCCCGACTCGAAGCGGAGCGTTTTGCGGCCCGTGGAAGCCACCCTCCTCGAACTCGCCAAGGGCTTCGAGAAGCGCTGCAGCCCTTCTGCCCATCCGAACACCATGGCCGCCTCCGCTTGGCCTATGTCGAACTCGGCCGGCTCCTCCCCGTCCTCGGTGTAGGTCGCGCTGCCGTCCGCCTCCAACCGCACCTCGAAGCGCCCGGGGACGGCGCCGGGGAAGTCCCGCTCAAATTGGATCACGTCCTGCGCGCAGACCGCCGTCCCCCAGAGCAGGGCAAGCGCGACGACTCTAGGAACCATCAGCGGGGACCTCCTGGCCCACCCTGCCGCCGCGCGTGGAGTGGCAGTAGGCTACGGCTAGGGCGTCCGATGCGTCAAGGGGCCTCACTTCGCCCTCGATGCCCATCACTAGCCTGACCATGCGCCGGACCTGCTCCTTGGGCGCGCGGCCGTGGCCGGTTATGCTCGCCTTGACCTGAGTCGGGCTGTAGCTCGCTACCGGGAGGCCGGACCGCGCCACGCTCAGCATTGCGGCGCCGCGCACGTGGGCCAGCACCAGCGCCGTGCGCGGGTTCTTGGCGGTGAAGACCTCCTCGAAGGCAGCCTCGGCCGGTTCGTAGCGTTCCACCACCCGCTCCAAGCCCTCCGCCACAAGCCGGAGCCGCTCTGCCAGCGAACGGCCTGCCGGAATGCGGATGGCCCCGTGGCCGACGGCCTGCAGCCGCCCCCGAGCGCTCTCTATCACCCCGTAGCCGGTCACGCGCGAACCGCAGTCCACCCCCAAGATACGCACGGAGCGGGCCCCTCACGCGGTCAGCGCGGCGAATTCCTCCTCGTCGATCTCGACGTTCGAAAAGACGTTCTGGACGTCGTCCTGATCCTCCAGCTTCTCAAGCACGCGCAGCACGGTCCCGGCCTGCTTTCCGCGGACCGGCACTGTCGTTTCCGGAATGCGCTGCACGCCAGCGGTGAGCGGCTCGATCTGAGCCTCGGCGAGGGCCTCCAAGACCGCACCGTGATCCTCCGGCGCCGAGTCGACGACCCACTGCTCTCCGTCATCCCGCAGGTCCTCCGCGCCCGCCATCAGCGCAATGTCCATCATGTCGTCCTCGCTGGCGTTGCGCTTGTCCACGGCCACAAGGCTGCGCTTCTTGAACATCCACGAGACGCAGCCGTTCTCGCCCAGATTCCCGCCGTTCTTGGCGAATATGTGGCGCAGTTCGGCGACGGTCCGGTTGCGGTTGTCCGTGACCGTCTCGACCAGAACGGCCACGCCAGCCGGCGCGTAGCCCTCGAAGGTCACCTCGATCAAGCTGCCGCCGTCGAGCTGCCCGCTGCCGCGCTTGATCGCCCGCCGGATGTTGTGCCCGGGCATGGACTGCGCCTTGGCAGCCGCCACGGCCGCCCGCAGCCTCGGGTTGGATTCCTCGTCGGGGCCTCCGTCGCGTGCCGCTACCTGGATCTCGCGGATCAGCCGGGTGAAGATCTTTCCGCGCTTTGCGTCAGTGGCGGCCTTCTTGTGCTTGATCGTCGACCATTTCGAATGCCCGGACATGCCCCTCCCCGCCGGAACCGAACCGGATGCTCCCCGCGGCCGGCCCATGTTGAGAATACCAGACAGTGCGCAGCGGAGCCCGACCTCAAGGAGGCCTTGGAGCGGCGGGACCCCGCGGGACGGGACGGCTGGTGCGCAAGCGGCGGGGGCGGTGGGCCGGGAAGGCCAGGGCACGATTCTATAGGCGAAGCGATTCTGGGAAGCGGCGCCCGTGGGGGACACCCCATGAGCGTCAAGTTGTTTGCCGCGTGTGATGTCACATGGGAGACATGAGCAATGCCGAGAGCGATAAGGCCGGAATCCAAGAGGATTGGGAGTTACTGGTGTCGTTTCTACCGGCCAATCGGCGGGACCTAGCAGCCGAGACCGGAGCCCTGAAGGGTCTGCGCAAGAACAGGTCCGCAGAGAACCTGCTGCGTGTGCTTCCGCTGCATCTCGGCTGCGGGCACTCGTTGCTGGAAACACCTGTGCGGGCCCTGCAGGAGGGGCTTGCCGAACTGTCCTCGGTGGCGCATTGGAACCGGCTGCGGAAGTCGCAGGCGTGGCTGCGATCGTTGTGCTTGGAACTGTTCCGGGAGCGCGGCGTAGCCTTGTCCGAGGCCGGGGGCTTGCAAGTGCGGGTGCTGGATGCGTGAAGAAGGGCGACCGCTGGGCGGCGCTGGAGCCGGTCCGCCAAGGGGTGCGGGCGCATATGGGCGGTTTCGGCAAGTCGATCGCCCTGGGCCTCGGTCTGCGGCACGACTGGGGCTCGCAGTACCGGGCCAGGCAGTTCCAGGCCGAAATCAAATGGCTCGGCATCCGCCTCCACGCCCGCCTACGTGGGCGAGCCGTCCACATGCTTCCCCAAACCGTGCTTACCCGGATCCGCCTTGCGACAGCCCGGCAACCCACCGTACGCTTTAGAATTCAGCTAGCCTCAACCCACCACTAGAAGTGTAGAGTCTCAATTGCGTGCCGACTAGAGCATAAGGAGGTAGACGTGGATCGAAGGGAATTGGTCAGATTGGGCTTCGGACTTGGTGCTGTAGCCCTCGCAGGATCCGCGTGCGTGCTCCCCCCGAGGCAGCGGGTCTTGGGTGCGGAGCGGAGATCCAGGAGAACAATGCCCATCCCCGAGTTGATGGAATCAGAGAGTGATGCCCCGCTCGAACTGACGATGGGAGCGGGCGAATGGGAAATACTCCCGGGGGTACGTACGTCCACCATCGGATTCAACGGCCCTTACCTCGGCCCGACCGTGCGGCTCCGAGACGGACAGAATGTGCCCATCATCTACAGGAACAACCTGTCTGAAGCCGTCGCCGTGCACGGTCATGGCCTGCACGTGCCGGGGGAGCTAGATGGAGGCCCGCAACGGGAGATCGAACCGGGGGGGAGTTGGTGTCTGGAACTGCCCGTCCGGCAGCAGGCGTGTACTTCCTGGTTCCATCCGCACACACATGGAAGAACGGGCCCGCAAGTGTATCACGGTCTTGCCGCGTTCATCATCATTGATGATGAGAATAGCACCTCTCTTCCTCTCCCGAACACTTATGGTGTAGACGACCTCCCGATAGTCGTTCAAGATCGCACGCTGGATGGCCAAGGACGGCTTGTCTATTCCGGCGACGATGCTGAAGACGGTTTCATGGGGGACCGAGTCACGGTGAACGGCATCACCGATGCGACACGAGCCGTCCCCGCCGGGCTAGTGAGGTTCCGCCTTCTCAATGGCTCGAACGCTCGGTACTACCGCTTTCGCTTCTCCGACAACCGAGTCTTCCAGAAGATCGCTACCGAGGGAGGCTTCCTAAACGAACCCGTCCCCATCCGCGAGATAGTGATGTTGCCCGGTGAGCGAAATGAGATCGTCGTCGACTTCTTCGACGGCCAACCGGCGATGCTCGTGAGCGGGCCATCGCTCAGCGGCGCGGCCGGGAGCCGCAGGAATGGAAATCGTGGCCGTCGCCGGAACGACTGGGAGCCCGGTCGATTGACTGACGCCTTCGAGCTTCTGGAACTTACCGTTGATCCGACGCTGCCCGCCTTCCGGGGTCGCTTGCCACGTCAGCTGAACTCGATCAGCAGGCCCGTCCCGCAAAGCGACTGGCCGGTGCGCCGCTTCGAGATGTTCATGCCGGACAATGACCGAAGACGCGGCGCACAACGGACGAACGTCTCCATGGCGATGGGCATCAACGGCCGTGCCATGGACATGCAGGTCATCAACGAGCGTGTGACTCGACATCAGTGGGAGCGTTGGGCTGTCCGGTCTCTAGACGGAAACCACCCATTCCACGTGCACGGCTGCTCCTTTCTCCTTCTCTCTCAGGAGGGTCGCCCGGTGTCGGATGAAGATGCAGGGTGGAAGGACACCGTGAGGGTAGATGATCGGGCTGAGTTCCTTGTGCGGTTCGAGCATCCGGCAACTGACAGTTTCCCCTACATGTACCACTGCCACATCCTCGAGCACGAAGACCGCGGCATGATGGGGCAGTTCACGGTGACGTAGTCACTCTCGGTCGAGAGGGGGCTTCCGAGCCTGAATGAAGCCCGCGAGCGTTCTCTTGACCGGTATCGGCTTTCCTGCAGCGGTCGCTTCACGGCTCGCTGTGACCTGGGCAGCCGACATTCGGAGCGCGTGAGTGAGCTCGCCGACGACCTCGAGAACGCGGCGGGCGAGCGTGATGCGGTGATCTCGTTTGTCGAGCATAGCCCGCGACCGACCATGAACTTCGTGGAGGTCTAGACGGAAGGGCAGCAAGCGCGGGCGATGCTCTTTCGGACCCGCGACGTGCTGGTGCGCCAGCGCACGCAGATCATCAATGCACTGCGGGGCCACCTGACCGAGTTCGGCGTCGTGGCTCCTCAGGCCGCCGCCCAGATCGGGCGACTGGCCGGGGCGCTCGACCAATCTCCTGCACGACAAGGACAAGGCCCGTACCTCTGAGCGGGTGACCTGGACCGAGACCCGCAACCTCGCCAAGGATGACGCGCACGTGGCTTGGCGGGTGATGGCCGCCACGGCCATTGACTAGGAGCGCTTGAAGGCCGACGCCAGCGTGCCGAACACCGGCCGCAATTCGAACAAGCTCGTCCTCCATGTCTCCCTGTCCTGACACCAGGACGAAGCGGGAACGCTAACGCCCGAGGAAATGCGGCGCGCAACGTCGGGGGTGCGTTGGGCGATCGGGGCGCAGGCCCATCAAGCCGTCGTCGTAGCGCACGACGACGAGACCCACCCGCACGTCCACATCTTGGTCAACCGGGTCCATCCGGAGACCGGGGAAATGCTCTCCTCGAGCAAGGTGAAACTGCGGCTATCGGAGTGGGCTCAAGGCTACGAAGATGAGCGCGGTTACATCCTCTGCGAACAGCGCGTCATCAATAACGCGGCGAGAGCCCGAGGCGAATTCAAACGTGCGAGCGGTGAGCGTGACCGTGGGTCGATCGACGGCGGCGGCGTAGCCAATGACAACCGCACCCCCGATCGGAAGAAGCGGCTGGCCGAGCTCTGCGGCCGCGGCCGCGACATGGCGCAGCGCCATGCGCAGAGCTTTGCCGAGCTAGAGAGGGCTCACAAAGCCCGCGAAGAAGAAGTCAAGACGAACGCCAGGAGGGGGCTCACCCCCATAAGAGCTAAATTGTTTGCCTCTAGTCAACGTATCTCGCCAGCTGGCGCTTGCGCTTTCTGGGTGAGTCTGCAAGCTGTTCGGAAATCGTATTCCACTGGCTGAAGGTTTCAGACAAGGACAACGATGGCTCAATGGACCGTTTGACTTGGTTCAGCATGAACTGGAAGTCGCGCCAGGCGCTCCGAGGCCGTTTCCGGCCCCAAGTCGTATCCCCAGGGGGAAATGGAGGGGGCGTGGCCGATGAGTTTCTCCACCAGCAGCGCCGCGAACAGCTTCCCGTACAGCCAAGCCCTGGCGCTGTGCCCGTCGTGCTTGGGCAAATGGCCCAGATCTCCCAGCGATTTGAAGCGCTTGAACACCAATTCGACCTGCCACCGCGTGCAGTAGCACTCGAGCACCTCCGTCGGGCTGAACTCGGTCGCCGGGAAAGTCGTGAACACGATCATGTACTTGGCGTACTCGAGCGTTTCAGGCACTGCAACTGCGTGCCTTTCTTCGAAGCCTCCCAACGCAGGCTCTTGTGGGCGATCCGGATCGCCTCGCGGGTCTTGCGGATCCCGCAGAACCGCCCCGTGGCCGCCACGCCGGCCGCATCCACCACTCGCACATCCCAAGCACAGGCCCTGCCGGCACGGCGCAGGCTCCCCACCGCAGCCAGCAAGTCAAACGGCCACCCCTCAGCCGTTTCCAACACCAGCGAGCCTGTGTTCACCCGCCCGCCCCCCTGCACCACATGGCGCAGGCCGCGCGCCGTCGAACAACCCCGGTCGGCCAGCAGGTAATCGCCGACCTCAAGCAAGAATCGCACGAAACTCTCCCCCGGGCCCACCCCCTCCGTCTCGGTCACGCGGAAGAAGTCGCAGGCCAGCGACGGCAACCTCACGCTGTAATGCACGCGCCACAACGAACCGGTCTTGCCGGGCTCCTTGGCCGTCGTCGCATCCAGCACCCGCATTTCAAGCCCCCGGCCTGGGACAAGGCTACGCCGCGCTCCCGGAACAGTTCCAAGCACAACGATCGCAGCCACGCCTGCGACTCCGCAGCCGAGATGCAGCAGAAGCACACGCAGCAGGTTCTCTGCGGACTTGTTCTTGCGCGGACCCTTCAGGGCTCCGGTCTCGGCTGCCAAGCCCCGCCAGTTGGCCGGTAGGAACGACACCAGCAACTCCCAATCCTCTTGGATGCCGGCCTTATCGCCCTCGGCATTGCTCATGTCTCCCATGTGACATCACACGCGGCAAACAACTTGACGCTTATGGGGTGTCCCCCACGGGCGCCGCTTCCCCGAACCGCTCCGCCGATAGAATGGTGCCGTGGCCTTCCCGGTCCACCGCCCCCGCCGCTTGCGCACCAGCGCCGCCCTGCGTTCGCTGGCGCGCGAGACGCGATTGACGCCCGAAATCTTCGTCTATCCCCTGTTTGCCTGCCCTGGCGAAGGCATCCGCAAGCCTGTTCCGTCGATGCCCGGAGTCCACAACCTGTCCGTGGACCAGATCATCGAAGAGTGCCTTGAGGTGCACGCTCTGGGAATCCCGGCCGTGATCGTGTTCGGCATACCTGAAGGGAAGGACGCCGTCGGCTCAGACGGCTACGACGACGACGGAATCGTCCAGCGCGCCCTGAAGGCCATCCGCCGCGAAGTTCCCGGCCTGCTGCGCATCGCCGACACGTGCCTTTGCGAGTACACCGACCACGGCCATTGCGGCGTCGTCAAGAACCGGGACGTAGACAACGACCGCACGCTGGACCTGCTCGCCCGCACGGCAGTGTCCCAAGCCAGGGCCGGAGCGGAGGTGGTCGCACCGTCGGACATGATGGACGGCCGCGTCGCGGCGATCCGCACGGCGCTCGACGCCGACGGCTTCGAGCAAATCCCGATCCTCTCCTACGCCGCCAAGTACTGCTCCGCCTTCTACGGGCCATTCCGTGACGCCGCTCAGTCCGCCCCCCGGTTCGGCGACCGCCGCACGTACCAGATGGACCCCGCGAACCACCGAGAGGGGATGCGCGAAATCCGGGCGGACATCCAAGAGGGTGCCGACATGGTGATGGTCAAGCCCGCCATGCCGTACCTCGATGTCCTTTGGCACGCCAAGCGGCGCTTCGGGCTGCCGACGGCCGCCTATCAGGTCAGCGGCGAGTACGCCATGCTGCACGCCGCCGCCGCCAACGGCTGGCTGGACTTCGAGCGCGCCGCCATCGAGAGCCTCACGTGCATCCGGCGCGCTG
>JAJDWM010000336.1 GCA_022825595.1 Bryobacterales bacterium
CAGCAAAGCGCCTTGGCCTCGAGCCGAGGACGCTCGCGGCCAAGGTCCTAGAGGCAGTCCACGGTGCCTATGAACTACGAGCCGAAGGCGTCTTTGCGCTTGGCAACGATGTCTCGGTCTCAGTGCTCCCGTCCAGCGGAACCAAGCAAAGGCTGACGGCCTCGGCGCTTCCAATCGACTGATAGTCCCCCTTACGCCCCGCGGGCGCTGCCCTTTGGGGTGGCCAGATATCCTTCGATCAGGCCATTGTCGATCTTGTTGACCACAAGCTCGTAAGGGATGCGGGCGCCTTCGACGTAGAACTGTACTGGCTCCAAGAGGGTCTTGCGCCGCTTTACGATCTTCTTGTCATCGGCCCAGAGCTCAATCGAGTATCGGTTGCGCTTGCGGTCCGTGCCCGTCAGCTTGATGCTCACGGGACCGACCCTCTGGGCATTCCGAGTCCGTCCGAGGTTGAACTCGTAGTAATTCCGCTCGCCCAGTTCCTTCAGGGCCGACAGCTCGTCGGCGTTTGTGGCGATCAATCCGCTCTGGACGCCGAGGTCACCCTTGACGCTGGTCAGCTCGGCCACGGCCTTCTCAAGGTCGGAGCGCGTCTCCTCCACGGCCACCTTTACCGTGTCGACCTCGCCTCCGAGCTCGCCCACCTGGGAAGTGGTCTGCTCCAGCTTGCCGCCGACCTCGGAGATCTTGGCCTCGCTCTCCTGCCTTGCCGTCTCGATCTCCCGCTCCAGATCTTCAGTCCGGTCCAGCACCCTAGCCTCGACCTGCCTCGTCTGCACATCAATCCGCTCTTGGGTGGATTCCGCGGTCGACTCGACCAGCGACGTGACCTCGGCTACCCTCTCCTCCAAGCTCTCGCTGGTGCGGGACACCGAGCCGTCAAGCAGGGACAGACGCTCTTCGTGCGTGGCAAACTGCGCCCCGACCTCCTCGCGAAATGCATCCAACTGCAGTAGTGTGTAGACGTTCGCGCCAGCCAACAGGGCGATCCCCGCAAGCAGAAGGAACACGACCACGGACGACTGCACTTGCCCGGCATTTCCTTTCAATGTGCGCTTCATCGGTTCTGCCGTGCTCTTCATGCTCCTCCTCCGCCTGTCGAATACCGGCTGCCCGGTATTCTACCATTAGGCTTTGCCTCTTCTGCCAGATTTGACGGTTCAGAGCCGCCAATCGGTTACCTGATTTTCTGCCGGGATCGGCCTGACGGCCCTTGGGCCCGGATGCCGACCCGTCCCAACCAACCAACGGAGGAATCACCACGAGCATGCGACTGCACCTGTTAGCCCTTAGTTTGGCGGCCGCCACGGCCGCACCCAGTACCGCTCAGGACTGGATCCAACTGTTTGACGGCAAGACGCTCAATGGCTGGGTCCAGCGGAACGGCTTCGCCACCTATCGTGTCGAAGACGGGACGATCCTTGGCCGTACCTCGGTGGGCAGCCCAAACTCGTTCCTGTGCACGACCACCCACTTCAGCGACTTTGAGCTCGAATTCGAGGTCAAGGTTGACGACGGCCTCAACTCGGGAGTCATGATCCGCGCCAGCCAGAAGACCGCAGCCACAGGCACCGGCCGCAACAACGCGATCGGCCGCGTCTACGGCCCGCAGGTCGAGATCGAGTCCAGCGGTCCGGAAGGAGCCGAATCCGGGTACGTCTACGGCGAGGCGACGGGCCGCGGCTGGCTCACGCCGGAAGACCGGCTGGTGGCGCACAAGGCCGTGCGGGACGGGGAATGGAACAGATTCCGCGTCGTCGCCAAGGGCGCTCGGATCCAGACCTGGATCAACGGCGAGTCGATCGAAGACCTGACCGACGAGGAGGCCTACGCGAACCACGGTGGAGGCTTCATCGGCCTGCAGGTGCACGGCATCCGGCAGGGAACGGGCCCGTTCGAGGTGGCCTGGCGCAATATCCGCGTCAAGCCGCTCAACTGAGGGAAGCACCGTGGCGGCGCTGCCCGAAACATCGACCGAAAGTGCGCAGCGCCCGCGAAGCTTCCTCCCCCACCTCCTTCGAGTCAAGGCATCAACCTGCTTCGGGCACCGGATCACGCCGCCGTTCGTGACGCTGTACGTCACCACACGCTGCGACGAGAGCTGCATTCACTGCTATTACTGGGACGAGCTGAATCCGAGGCCCAACCGGGACATGTCCCTCGACGAGTTCGACAGGACGCTGGCGTCGATGGGAGAGATCTTCAACCTCTTCATCGGCGGAGGAGAGCCGTTCCTGCGGCCGGACCTGGCCGAGATACTGCTGGCCGCCCACAGGCGCAATCGGGTCGCCAACGTCTACGTCCCGACTAACGGCCAGCATGCCAAGCGTGTGGTCGCAGTCTTGAGGGACGTCCTCACGGCAGCCCCCGGCATGCGCTTTCACTTGAACCTGAGCGTGGACCACGTCGACGAGGCCGAACACGACCGCATCCGCGGACGGAGGGGAGCCTTCCGACGCCTGCTCCAGACAGCCGAGGCCGTCGAGCCCCTGCGCGCGGAGCATCCCGGCCTGGTATTGCACACCCTCGCGACGGTGATGCGAGACAACCAAGCGGACATCCTGCGCATCCACGAGGAACTAAAGCGGCTCTTCAACCCGGACGGGACTTCCTACAACTATTGCCGGGGGAATCCGCTGGACCCGGAGCAGACGGAAGTCGATCCGGCAGTCTACCGTGCCCTCGCAGAACGGGTAAGGCGAGACAGGCAGGCGGGACGCCTCGGACACGGGCGGATCAGGGCAGCAAACCACAGCCTGGACGAAAGGGTCCGCGAAAGCGTGGATCGGACAGTGATCGAACGGCGGGCGCAATTCTCGTGCGTCTCCGGCCGCTTAGCGTGCGTGATCTACAGCAACGGCGACGTGACCGAGTGCGAGACCAAGAACTCCCCACTCGGCAACCTGCGCGAGGTGGGGTACGACTTCCCTTCCCTGTGGTACTCGGACCGCGCCAAGCATGTGGCACGCGAGGCCGCCGACGGCTGCTTCTGCACGCACGAGTGCGGCCACTACGCCTCAACGATCTACAGTCCGAAGCTGCTGGCCAAGGTCGTCGCGGGCACGGCGCTGCCCAGCGGACGCCGGCGGTCCCCCCATGTCGCGGCACGCTAGGGAGTTGCTTCCGCCCATGCACGGCTGGGAAGGCGTTGACGCGGACTGCGATTTGGCCTACTATGCAGGTGCTCGGCAGTGGGAGCCGACCTGCGTGCCACCTTATCGGTTCACGGCTTGCGCCTGTACGTGGCCGGGTTAACCCGGCCACCGTTCCTATGCCAGGCGCCGCGCGCGCCTTCTCAAAATCCGGGAGGATGGCGTGTTCCGACGAATCCGCGAGCAGATCCAGACTGTCTTCAAGCACGACCCCGCAGCCAAGAGCGGCCTAGAGGTGCTGCTGTGCTACCCGGGCGTTCACGCGATCCTGATGCACAGGATCGCCCACGCGCTCTACCGCTCCCGACTCTACGTAGTTGGCAGACTCGTGTCGCACCTGTCGCGTCTAGCGACGGGCATCGAGATCCACCCAGGAGCTGAGATAGGCCGGCGCTTCTTCATAGACCACGGCATGGGAGTGGTGATTGGCGAGACCGCTGTGATTGGGGACGATGTGCTGCTGTACCAAGGCGTGACCCTAGGCGGCACGGGTCACGGGAAGAAGCGCAGGCACCCGATGCTGGGGAACCATGTTGTGGTGGGATCCGGCGCAAAGGTCCTCGGCAACATTGAACTGGGGGAGTGGGTCAAGGTCGGCGCGGGATCCGTAGTCGTTAAGTCCGTGCCGGCCCACGCGACGGTCGTCGGGATCCCTGGGCGAATCGTGGCCGTTAAGGGGGTCACGGTATCCCACGATGAGTGGCAGATGCTCGAGCACGGGGAACTGCCTGACCCCGTAGGCCAAACGCTGGCAAATCTGAACGAGCGGCTCTCGATGCTCGAATCGCGTGCCGGCTTCCCGGCGGATCCCGAGCCGGACATCGCCGAGAGTTCCCCAGGCGGCTAGTCTTCAGAACGTTGGACGGGAATCAGGAGTCGTGATCTCGTCCTCCAGCGGAGGCAGGCCCAGGTCGGTAGGATCTATGGCCTCGATCGGAGGCCCGGACCCGTCAGTGACTCGATTGGCCTTGCGCAGCTGCCTCTTTTCCTCTTTCTCGCGCCGCTTCGCAGCCCGCGCGAGTTCCTTCAGACGCTTCTGGAATCTAGTGTTCGATCTGCTGGCCAATGAATCCCCCTCTCCGGCCTCCACACGCCCGCACGAGACCCGGCACGGCAACCGTGCCTTCCCGCTCGCACTGCCCCATTATTACAAGCCTTAACCGATTCGTCATCCTCAGGCCGCAGAATCGGGCGTTTCGGCCCGGGGTACAGCACCGCTGCGCGGTCGAACTGCCGTCGGAGGTGCTTGACCGGTAAGCTTCGGCGAGGCCGCGCCGCCGTGTACTCCAAGCCGACTCTTCGCCACTGGGGCTCGGCCCAGAACGAGCCGGCCGGCGCAGGCCGGCCCTACGGGTAGACAATGAACTCCAGCAGATTGCCATCCGGGTCGCGCACGTACCTGCTTGTTCCACGGGCCGTCCCGCCGTCTTTGCCCCCGGTTCGCTCCACCGGCCCGGCAATTAGGTCTGCGCCGGCCTGCCGCAGAGTCCGCAAGAGGGACGGTTCCCCGCCCTCCCATACGAAGCAGAAGTCCCCACATGGCGGCTGGGCGGCCGGGGCACGGAGCCTCGTAGCAGGATCCTCCCACACGTGTGGGCGATGGAAATTGATCTTGTGGTCGCCGAAGTGTACGGAGCAGATCCCGCGGCCTTCATTGACCTTGAAGCCAAGGGACCTGTAAAAGGCCACCATCGCTTCGGTATCCCGCATCGGCGCGGCGACGTGGTCGAATCCGACCACGCGGCCCCGACCTTCACTTTGGGCCCGAGCACGGCGCACGGGCGCCGCCATGGTCCCGACAGCCAAACTCGAACGAACGAGACGGCCCAAGAACGTCCTCCGAAGCAAGGTGTGCACGATCCACCTCGGGGCTCTCATGCGCGAAACTCCCCGTTCGCGGCCAGCGCCGCCGGATCCCAGAGTGCGACCCGCATCTCGTAATGGTAATCCTGAGAGACCTGTGTGTAGTAGGCGGTCACGGCCCGCCCGTCAGGGGTCTGGACCGTGCTTGGGTAGCCGCAGTCGGAGCGGGGGCAGTCAGCAATACGGACGGGCGGGCTCCATGTCGAGCCATCGTCGTCGCTGACGCGCACATCAACGCCGAAGTTGTTCCAGCAGCGGTTTCCATAGCTCAGCAAGACGCGCCCGTCGGCCAGCTTGGCAAGGTGGCCGGTGACCTGCCTAGGCAGCGTGAGGGGGAACTCTCGATTCCAGGTCATGCCGTCGTCGTTCGAGCTCAACAGTTCCAGGTGCACATCCCTGCGCTCGCGGAACTCCCTGCTGGCGGCCAGCCAGCGCCCAGCGCCGAGGTGCAGGATGTCCGTCTCGTTCCCTACACGGTTGAGCGGAGCCGCCACTTCCCAATTGCGTCCGCCGTCCAAACTCCGCAAGAGGAAACAGGTCCGGGCTTCTGCCCGACGGAGATAGGCTGCCACCCGCAGCGACCCGTCGTCAGCGCCGCGGACGTTCCCAAAGGGTATCAGCTCGTTCCTCTCGCCGATGCCCTCTCTCGGCGGGGCCGGGAAGCCACCTGTGACGTCCCAAGTGGCCCCGCCGTCCCGGGAGCGGCAGACCCAAGCCCGGAGAGGGCGGTCGAATGGGGCGACCGGTTCGCCGCGGCGAGCGCGATCGGCCCAGCCACTGCAGAGGACGACGATGTCGCCGTTGGCCGCGAGCCCCGCGGCGCAGTTCATGCGATTCGTCCCGGGCTCGTGCGGCGCCACGCGGCTCAGAAACCGCCAAGTGCCTCCGCCGTCTCGGCTGGCCCAGCAGTCCAAGTCCCCGTCCCAAAGGCCGTGGCAGGGCTGGTTGAAGATCAGGGCGAGGATCGTCCCGTCGGCAAGTACCTGACAGTTGGGCCACGCGCATACGCCTTGGATCGCCGTCTGATCGGTGATTCCTGCGTGGCCGGACCCTCCGACAGCCGCCGCTGCGGCCATACCCCCTCCCGGCCGCACCAGCACCCCGACCGATGAGATTGCAGCGAGCGCGCCGCGACGATCGATCTTCACGGCAACACTTTAACCTCCCAGACGGACCGAGGTATACGCAACGGAGCCACGCTACTCATCCGGGAGGCACGGACCGAGGATCGCACGGGACGACCAGTGCTCGAGGACGCCGGTGATGAACATAGGGGCCACTCGTGGTTATCACCCACCTGTCGCTTGCGCGTCTTTTGTTTCGTCCAAGATCGGAAGTTCAGGCTGGTGGGAGCCTCTGACCTGGACAATAACCAGCCATTCCATCGCGAGCGAGACCCAAGGAGGACCAGATGACCGCCAGCGCGAAGCCGGGTGTCGCAAGCACAAGCGTCGAATCTCATGGATACAGGCCGAGCGCTGGTCCGGAACACCAACGTGACGCTACATTGCGTGCCTGGTGGGAGGCGATCCCCTCCCTAGGTCCGGATGCAAACCGACTTCGGATCCGCAAGTGCGACCAATGCACTGCTCGAGCGTCCCCATCAGTCATCGGACGAGGGAGGTTGAGTACAATCGATGCCGCAGGAGG
>JAJDWM010000752.1 GCA_022825595.1 Bryobacterales bacterium
CGCGTTGGCATGCAGCGCTCGCATGCCCCCGACCAGCACCGTCATCTCCGGAACGCTTAGGCTCAGCAGGGCCGCCTTCTCCACCAGCATCTCCGCCGGAGACCGCGGGTTGCCGCTGGCAAAGTAGTTGCGGAAGCCATCTGCGGCAGGCTTGAGGACCGCAAACGACTCCACATCGGTCTGGTCCTGCCGTGCGTCCCCGCGTCCGGGGCGGAACGGCACCTCCACTTCGGCCCCGGCCCGTCGAGCCGCCTGCTCAATCGCGGCGGCACCGCCGAGAACCACCAGGTCGGCGAGAGAAACCCGCTTGTCGCCGGACTGCCCGCTGTTGAAATCGCTCCGAATCTTTTCCAGCGCTCCCAACACCCGGCCCAGTTCGGCCGGGTCGTTCGCGGCCCAGTCTTTCTGAGGCGCCAGACGGATCCGCCCCCCGTTGGCGCCGCCACGCATGTCGGTCGCTCGGTAGCTGGATGCCGAAGCCCAGGCGGCCTTGACCAACTCAGCCGCAGACAAGCCCGAATCCAGAATCTTGGCCTTCAATCCGGCCACATCTTGCGAATTGACCAGAGTGTGGCCGACCGCAGGAATAGGGTCTTGCCATACGAATTCCCGGTCAGGCACGAGATCGCCGAGGTAGCGTGAGGTCGGACCCAGATCGCGATGGGTCAGCTTGTACCAGGCCCGGGCGAAAGCGTCTTCGAGCCCCTCCGGGCGGTCGAGCCAGCGCGAGGTGATCTCGCGGTAGGAGGAGTCAACCTTCATCGCAAGGTCGGTCGTGAACATCATCGGCGCGTGCCGCTTGGACGGATCGTGGGCATCCGGCACCGAATCCGAGCCGGCACCGCCAGCCGGCTGCCACTGCACTGCACCGGCTGGGCTTTGGGTCTGCGCCCATTCAAAGGCGTACAGGTTCTTCAGGTAGTCGTTGGTCCACACCGTAGGGGTGACCGTCCACGCGCCTTCCAGCCCGCTGGTGATTGTGTCGCCGGCCTTGCCGCTGCCATAGCTGCTCTTCCATCCCAGTGCTTGCTCCTCGAGAGGGGCGCCCTCCGGCTCGGCACCCACGTGCCGGGACGGATCGGCGGCACCGTGCGCCTTGCCGAAGGTATGGCCGCCGGCAATCAGCGCAGCCGTCTCTTCGTCATCCATGCCCATGCGCCCGAAAGCCTCGCGTATGGCGTGAGCGGCCAGTTGCGGATCCGGCTTGCCGCCCGGGCCCTGCGGATTCACGTAGATCAGGCCCATCTGCGTCGCGCCGAACGGATGATCCAGCTTGCCGTCGTCATCGCGTCTATCAGCTGCGAGCCATTCGCCCTCCGGACCCCAGTTCACCTCTTCGGCTTGCCAAGCATCGATGCGGCCGCCAGCGAAGCCCAGCGTCTCGAATCCCATGGACTCCAGGGCGACTGTCCCCGCGAGGATCATCAGGTCCGCCCAGGAAATCTTGCGGCCGTACTTCTTCTTGATCGGCCAGAGCAGTCGGTTCGCCTTGTCCAGGTTTGCGTTGTCGGGCCAGCTGTTGAGCGGCGCAAAGCGTTGCAGGCCCCCGTCCGCGCCACCGCGGCCGTCGATGGTGCGGTACGTGCCCGCACTGTGCCAGGCCATGCGGATGAAGAACGGCCCGTAGTGTCCGAAGTCCGCCGGCCACCAGTCCTGGGACGTGGTCATCAGCTTCTCCAGATCTGCCTTCACAGCAGCAAGATCAAGACTCTCGAACTCCTCCGCATAGTTGAAGTCTTCGGCCAACGGATTGGACCCCGGCGAGTCTTGGCGCAGTGGATCGAGGCTCAGTCGATTCGGCCACCAGTAATCGTTGGTTGGGCTGCCTTGCTGGGCAAACGCCAAGTTGACCGGCGAGAGCGGGGACATCCCGATCGCCAGCAGGGTAAGCAGTGGAATCGCTCGTTTCAGCATCTCAATCATCTCCTTGCAAGTAGAGGCTGCCAGCGTGGGCCGCCGCAGTATCACCTGTGGTTCATGGTAGCGCAGACAGCCAGAAGTTCCGCGACCAGCGGGAAGCCGATTCCGTTAGCAGTTCCCAGCCTAGAACCATCCGGCTGATAGGTTCAGGGCATCGACAATCCCGATCTAATAGGACTGTACTCTCAATAGTGAGACAGCAGTTTCTGCGCGGAGGCACGTTCAGTACTTGGTGGCAGTGGCAGACCTGAAGTGGTCTCTCGGGGGGGCAGAGCACGGCAAGGCGGCAATCCGCCCACCATCCGGCTCACTTGGGAAAACAAGCCTGGACGGCGCGAGCAACGGGTCGCCCCGACAGCCTGTCAGAACACCAAGAACGGGTGGAACATCCTAGGTCCGACGGCCCTGGCGACACAAAGCAGGCGCCCTGTAGGATCGACTGCTTTGACAACATCGGCCTCGGCGTCAGGCCCGTAGGGGCTCACGCGGAACTGTCGGCCGTGGCGGATCTTGGAAGCCTCGACGGCGTCCACTCGCCGGACAGGCAGGCTAGGCACCAGCTGGACTGGGGAGACGATCGCAGCCTGTTGCAATTCGTCCATAGGCATCGCCTTGAGCGAATCTAGGGTGAACGAGTCCTCTTCCGTAAATTCCCCTAGGCTCGTCCGGCGCAGTGCCGCGACGTGCGCACCGCAGCCCAGCGCCTGCCCGAGGTCGTGAGCGAGAGACCGGACGTAAGTGCCCGCCGAGCATCGGCAGCGCAGCTTCGCCGTGGCCCCGCTGACGTCCAGCAGATCCAGATGCTCGACCTCGACCTCGGCCGGCTCAAGCCGTACCGGACGCCGCTGCCGGGCAAGCTTGTATGCGCGCACGCCACCTACTCTTTTTGCCGAGACGGGGGGCGGAACCTGACGGATCTTGCCTCGGAAGGGCGCTAGAGCGGCCTCGACGTCTTTTGGGTCCGGAGCGACTTCCACAGCTTCGCCAAGCCGCTCGCCATCCGCGTCGTAAGTCGTTGTCGCCCACCCGAAACGGACGGTCGCCACGTAGCCGCGGCTATGGCCTAGATAGAAGCGCGCGAGTCGTGTGGCACGACCCAGCAGGACGGGAAGCACACCCGTGCCAAGCGGGTCTAACGTACCGAGATGGCCAGCTCGCACGCCCCCAAGAAGGCGCCGAAGCTTGCTCACGGCCCGGAAAGAAGTCATGCCGGCGGGTTTGTCCAAGACAATCGCGCCGTCCATCAAGCCCATTCTATGGACTCGTTCGCGCACCACCCGAAGCGAGCAGAGATCGCGCCTGGGCCACGACCGCCTGCGCGCCGACACCTGCCATGCATGGGTGGCCCTCGATCGGGCATTCCCGGAGCAGACAAGGCGCACAGTCCACCGGGTTTCGGACGACCCTTGACCAAGGAGCCGCCGGCCCGGTCGCGTCAGCATCCGTGCTGCCGAACACCGCCACCGTTGGGACGCCCAAGGCGGCGGCGACATGCATGGGTCCGGAATCATTGCTCAGGAACAGCTGGCAGGTCGACGCCAGCGCGAGGAACTCGCCGAGAGAGGTGTCGCCTGCCAAGCTCACTGCCCGTGGACCGCACTTGCGGGCCACGTCGGCGGCCAGTTCCGCCTCGGCGGACGACCCGAACACGGCCAATCGGGCCTGCAAGTCCCTAGCCAGCAGCTGTGCCGCGCGCGCAAACCTTCCGGGAAGCCAGCGCTTGGCCCGGCCAAAGGCCGCGCCGGGGCTGACACCGACCCACGGTCCCGCCGGCAAGCCCCGGCGCCCCCATTCGGAGAGACCCTTCCGGCGCAGTGCCTCAACGCGGTCGAAGCGTGCGGCAGTGTCCGCGGGGAAGGACTCGATGAACCCGGCCCGCCGGACCAGTTCCAGGTAGTAGAACCTCTGGTGCGCCGGAATCGAGCCGGGCCGCGGTACCCGGATGCGATCGGTGAGGAGGAGCCCCCGTCCATCGCGGTTGTACCCGATCCGCTGCGGCACTCTCGCCCGCCAGGCCAGCCATGCGGCACTGAAGGCGTTCTGCAGCAGTATCGCCCGATCGAAGCCCCGCTCTCGGAGACCCCGCGCGAGCCGTTCCCTACCCACAATTCCGCGATGCGCGGCGCCCCGCTGGTAGAGGTGAACGGAGTCGCAGAACCCTTCTCCTTCGTACAAGGCGGCGACCCACGGAAGGGCCAGGATCGTGACATTCCAGCCTGCATGGGCACTGCGGATGGCCCGCAGGGCCGGCATAGCCATGACGGCGTCCCCGATCCAATTCGGGGCACGGACGAGCAAGCACCGCATCGGAGGCTCGTTCCTAGCGTAGCGTCAGGCGAGCCCGTCGCAGCTGCAGGCCGGCCTCGGCCCGTGCGCCACAAGCGGGCCCCGAGCGCGCGATGGCACTACAATCCATTCGTATGTTCCGGCTTGTCCTGTCCGCCGCGTTCGCAACTGTACTGTGTTTGGCTCAAGACGTACCTCAGGCATTCGTCGGCGCGTACCTGCTGCCCATCAGCAGGGCACCGATCGAGGACGGCGCGCTCGTGGTCCATCAGGGCAAGATCGTCTCCGTCGGCGAATCCAGCGAAGTGCAGGTTCCCTCCGACGCCGAGGTTCGCGACGTGGCGGGACTGGTGATCGCGCCCGGATTCGTGGACACGCACAGCCATGCCGGAAGCGTGGAAGGTGGGGACGCGAGCGGCCCGCTACACCCCGATGCCCGGGCCTTGGACTCGATCAATGTTCGGGATGCGCGCATACAGAAGGCCCAAGCAGGCGGGATCACGACGGCGAATATCATGCCCGGGTCGGGCCATTTGCTCAGCGGCCAGACGCTCTACGTCAAGCATCGCGACAGCAACGTAATCGACGACCTGCTCATTCGCAGGGAAGACGGGCTGCTCGCATACGGCGTCAAGATGGCAAACGGCACCAACTCCCGCAAGGACCCGCCGTTCCCGGGCACCCGCGCAAAGTCCGCAGCGCTGGTGCGCGCCAACTTCGTAAAGGCGGCCGAGTACCGGGAGAAGGTGGAGGTGGCGGCCTCCGAGGGGGAAGAGGCCCCTCCGAGGGACCTAGGCCTGGAAACACTGGCCGACATCCTCGCCGGGGATCGTGTGGTGCACTTCCACACGCACCGTCACGACGACATCCTGACTGTGCTTCGGCTGGCGGAGGAGTTCGACTTCCGGGTCGTGCTCCAGCACGTCAGCGATGGCTGGGCAGTAGCCGAGGAAATAGCGGCTTCGGACCACGTCCTGGGGGCGTCGCTGATCCTCATCGACAGTCCTGGGGGCAAGATCGAGGCAAAGGATAATCAACTCCCTACGGCTGCGATCTTGGAAGCGGCTGGCGTGCGGACCGGATTCCATTCCGATGACCCGATCACGGACTCGCGCCTGTTCGCACGCATGGCCGCCCTAGCTGTGCGGGCCGGGATGTCGCGCGAGGGGGCCCTGCGAGGGCTGACCCTGGCCGGCGCCGAGATGCTCGGGCTTGAGGACCGCATCGGGTCGCTCGACGCGGGCAAGGATGCTGACTTCGTGATACTGAGCGGAGACCCGCTTAGTGTCTACACGCAGGTCCTGGAGACGTGGGTGGACGGCGTCAGGGTGTTTGACCGCAGTGATCCGCGCGATCGGCTGTACGCCGAGGGGGGATACGGCGCGAGCCACGACCAGGCCAGCCTGCTGCACTCGGTGGCCGAAGGGGAGCACCAGTGATGCGGACACATTCGATCGGACCGGCCCTTGTGGCCCTTGCGATTACTGGGCTCGCCCACTCTCAGGTCGCCATCTACGGCGACACGGTTCACACCTCTGCCGGACCGCCACTGACAGACGCAGTCGTCGTAATCGAGGAGGGCAAGATCGCCCGGCTCGGCTCAGCCGACGCGATCGATGTACCTGATGGTTTCCGGGTCTTGAGAGCGGCCGTTGTCACCCCCGGGCTCATCGATGCGAGATGCACGATCGGGCTTAGCGGTTACCTCAACCAGAGGCAGGACCAAGACCAACTGGACAGTTCAGAGCCGCTGCAGCCGGAACTTCGGGCCATAGACGCATACAACCCGCGCGAGGAACTGGTCGCATGGGTGCGCGGCTACGGAGTCACGACCATCCACACTGGGCACGCGCCGAGAAGCCTCGTCAGCGGCCAGACGGCCGTAGTGAAGACCCGCGGCGAAACCCTGGAGGAGGCCGTGGTCAAGCCGGTCGCGATGATAGCGGCCACGGTGGGAGAGGGGGCACGCGAGGGCGGGACGAAGTCTCCGGGCACCCGGGCGAAGATGGCGTCCTTGCTCCGCAAGGAGCTCATCCGAGCCGAAGAGTACTTGCGCAAGCAATCCGCCCAAAACGGTGAGGACAGGCCTGATCGGGACCTGCGGCTGGAAGCGATGGGGCTCGTGCTAGATGGCCAAGTGCCCCTGCTTGTGACAGCCCAGCGTTCACAGGACATCCTTACGGCCCTGAGGATCCGCGACGAGTTCGACTTTCCCATGGTCCTTGACGGTGTGGCGGAGGCGCATGGCGTGCTGTCGAGGATTCGCGATGCGGGCGTACCGGTCATCGTGCATCCGACGATGATGCGTGCAAGCGGGGAGACCGAAAACCTCAGCTTCGAAACCGCGGGGATCCTGATCCAAGCGGGCGTCCCCACCGCGATCCAAGGAGGCTACGAGCCATACGTGCCGAAGAGCAGATTGGTTCTCTTCGAAGCTGCGGTAGCGGCGGCGCACGGGCTGGGATTCGACGATGCGCTGCGCAGCATCACGATCAGCGCTGCCCGAATACTCGGGGTCTCCGACCGGGTCGGATCGCTCGAAGTCGGCAAGGACGGGGACGTGGCGCTCTTCGACGGTGACCCGTTCGAGTACACGACCCACTGCGTGGGCGTGGTCATCGAGGGTGCGGTCGTCAGCGAGGATGTCCGGTGAAACTGGTCCTGCACCCAAGCGTCGAGGCTCGCCGGCTGGAGCGGATCCTCGAGGCCGCGAGCCCGATGGAGGTCGTGAACTGCTCCTCCGAGTCCGAGGCGATCTTCGAGATGGCCAGTGCCGATGCGTTCTTCGGAAAGCTGACGCCCCCAATGCTGGCCGACGCCGGCCAGCTGCGATGGATCCAGTCCCCCACGGCAAGCCTTGAGCACTATATCTTCCCGGAACTAGTGGACCATCCGGCGCAGCTGACGAACATGCGCGGTCTGTTCCACGACAACATTGCCGACCATGTCTTCGGCTGCATGCTCTGCTTCTGTCGCAACCTGCACATCTACGTCCGCCAGCAGCAGCGGCGGCTGTGGAAGCCCCATGGCGGCCCCAAACATGGGCAGTCGTTCCAAAGCGGCCCAGCCGTGACGACGAGCGTGGACTTGGCCCACACCACCTTGTCGTCGGCAACGCTCGGAGTGGTCGGGCTGGGATCAATAGGCTCCGAGGTTGCGCGTCGCGGCATCTGCATGGGCATGCGCGTGCTGGCAGTCGACAGCGATCCCCGAACTGCGCCCGCGGGTGTGCGGGGGCCGTGGCCAGTCGGGCGACTGAATGACTTACTGGAGGAGTGCGATTACGTCGTCATCGCAGCACCCCACACTCCGGAGACCGAGGGCATGTTCTGTGCCGACACGTTTGCCCAAATGAAACCAAACGCAGTGCTGATCAACATTGGGCGCGGCGTGATCGTGAAGCTTGACGATCTGACGGAGGCACTGCGGCGCGGCCAGATCGGGGGTGCCGCACTGGACGTGTACGAGACCGAGCCCCTTCCAAAAGGCCATCCGCTGTGGGCCTTCGAGAATGTGATCCTCACTCCGCACGTGGCGGGACACTCGCCTGAGATCGCTTCACGGCATCTGGAGGTGCTGCTCGGGAACCTGCGGCGGTTCGTGCGCGGGGAGCCGCTCGAGAACTTGGTGGACAAGCGGCGCTGGTTCTGAAGGATCGGCACCCGGCCAATCCTGTGCCGGACCGTCCCCAGGAAGTCCCCTATCGGCCCCGAGCGGGATGCATCGGCAACCGCCCGCAATCGGACCGCATTCCCTACCCTAGGCGGACGGGCAGGCGATCGCTCGTGCGGCGTTCCCAGCGCCGCATGTGCCTTCCGGAGCGGACTTCCGCGACCCAATCCGCATTCTCGCGATACCAGCGGACAGTGCTGGCCAAGCCTGCGCGGAAGTCCAGTTTGGGCTTCCACCCCGTCTCCCTCTCGATCTTGCCGCAGTCCAGGGCGTATCGTTGATCGTGGCCGGGCCTGTCCGGAACATGCCGGATCAGGCTCTCCTCAGCACGGCAGCAGCGGAGCACTTGCTTCGCCACGGCGATGTTGGCGAGCCGACAGCCTCCCCCGACGTTGTAGACCTCTCCGGGCCGTGCGCAGGCGATTAGGGCCTCGATCGCCCGGAGATGGTCTTGGACATGCAGCCAGTCCCGCACCTGCAGGCCATCGCCGTATATCGGCAGCGAGAGGCCTGCGAACGCGTTTGCGATCAGCAGAGGGATCAGCTTCTCTGGGAACTGGCGCGGGCCGTAGGTGTTGGAGGCTCGCGAGATCACGACGGGAAGGCCATAGGTCCGCCAGTAGGCCAGCGCCAGCATGTCTGCGCCCGCCTTCGATGCCGAGTACGGGCTTGCGGTCCGCAGGGGGTAGCCTTCGTCGGCGAGCTCGGGGTGGGGAATGCTGCCGTAGACCTCATCCGTGGACACCTGCACGACGATTGCGGGAGACGTGGCTCGCGACGCTTCCAAGACGACGCCTGTCCCCACCACGTTCGCGGAGGCAAAGTCGAGAGGCGAGCGGATGCTGCGGTCCACGTGAGACTCGGCCGCGAAGTGGACCACCACGTCGGGACGAAAGCGCCGGAAGGCGCGCAGGACGCCAATGTCGTCCCGTACGTCCACCTTCTCGAAGCTCAGGCCGCCGAGGTGCGCAACCGGATCGAGGTTGGCCAAGTTGCCGGCATAGGTGAGGGCGTCCAACACCAGCACTTCGACGCCCCCGCCCGACTGTAGGACGCGGCGAACGAAGGCCGAGCCGATGAATCCCGCTCCGCCGGTGACCAAGTATCTCACTTGCGCTGCGTCTCCCAGTCGTACGCAATCTCGCGACTGTCGTGCGGCAGCCGACCCTCGTCTGCCGGGCTGTAGTGCCGGTCGGTCAGGTACACGAGGACTGCGGACGACTCCCCGATCACCTTGTATCCATGGGCCACCCCCGGAGGGACCAGCAAGCGCCAAGGCCGAAGTTCCCCGATGTAGAGAGTGTTGCGGCGACCGAAGCTAGGCGAGTCGCGCCTGAGGTCGCAGAGCGCTACCTGCAGCATTCCACGGCACGGCACCCACAGGTCCGTCTGGAGAACGTGGTAGTGGAAGGCCTTGACAGTGCCGGGATAGCTGCAGGCCGCCGACACCTGCGTCGAGTCGGACGTGAACCCCTCGGCAAGGCCTGTTCCTAGCCGCGCCAGCTCGAGAAAGCAGCCGCGGTCGTCCGGCCAGAGGGTGACCGGACCAGCCTTGACTCCTTCGATCAGCTGCGGTGATGCCGGCTGGACGATCACTTCGCCGATGCCAAGCGAACACCGCGGCATGGCGAGGCCAGCGGCCCCGTCCCGACCAAGAACCGGGCCTGCCGGGAGAGCCACCTTGCGCGGGGCCTCAGTTGGAGAGGGCCACCTGCTCTGCCCGGTCGGACTCCCAAAGCCGGATGTAGGGCTGGATGTCGGCCATCATCCTCTCGAACATGGGGAACGTCATCGACTGGGCTCCGTCGCTCCACGCGCGCTCGGGGTCCGGGTGGACCTCGACCATCGCCCCGTCGGCGCCAACCGCCACAGCGGCCCGCATGAGCGGAGGAATTAGGGATCGCTTCCCGGTCGCGTGTGCGGGGTCAAGCACGATCGGCAGGTGCGTCAGTTCATTCAGCACTGGCACGCAGTTGATGTCCAGCGTGTTTCGGGTGGCAGACTCGAATGTTCGGATCCCCCGCTCGCAGAGGAACACATTCGGGTTTCCGTTGGTGACGATGTACTCGGCTGACAGCAGGAACTCCTGGATCGTGGCCGACTGCCCCCGCTTCAGCATCACCGGCCGCTTGGTGGTGGCACCAACCTCCTTCAGCAACGGGAAGTTCTGCACGTTGCGCGCCCCGATCTGCAACACGTCCGCATAGTCGGCCACGAGCTGCACGTTCCGGACAGTCATCACTTCGGTGACAACCTTCAGCCCATGTCGGTCTGCAGCCTTGCGTATTAGCTTCAAGCCTTCCTCCTCCAAGCCCTGGAAGCTGTACGGGCTGGTGCGCGGCTTGTACGCCCCGCCCCGGAGGAAGTGCCCGCCGGAGGCGGCGACCGATTCGGCACAGGCCATTATCTGGTCCTCCGTCTCCACGGAGCACGGACCCGCGATCACGGCGAATGTATTGCCGCCGACCGAGCGGTCGCCCACTTGGACGACCGTCTTCTCGCTCTTGACCTGCTTGCTGACCAGCTTGTACGGTGCGCTGATCGGCACTCCGTTCTCCACGCCGTCGACCGACCTGAGGACCTCGATCGCGTGGGCCACGTCGCCAAGGCCTACCGCCGCGATGACTACACGCTCGTCACCTTGGATGGAGCGGACCGAGAAGTCCATCTCCTGGATCCGGTTGCACACCCTCTCGATCTGCTCGCGGGTGGCCCCCGGCTTCATTGAAATGATCATGTGCCTTCTCCCGAACCCCGAAGCCTTGCGGGTCCCGTTGCTGACAGACCCCCGTGCCGCGCGAATGCATGCCGCTCCCCGCGACCGGAACCATTCGCAGTAGATTCTAGCAGCCGCGCACGGGGCATGCGGCTGATGCTGGCTGAAGCCTCAATCTAGCACACGAGGTCACCGCGCCGCACGGTGCGGGCAAGCTTTACCATTGGACCGAAGGACCGGGGCTAGCGCGAGCGGAACCCCGGCTGGCCGGATCTATGGGCGCGGCACGACAGAGCACGACTGCTATTCCCTTGGGCGGTCTGACATGCGACCATTGCGAAAGGACAGTGGAGGGGGCGCTCCTGGCCGTTGTCGGAGTCAATGCAGCCTCCGCCAGCCACGTAACGCAGACTGCGACGGTCCGATTCGATCCGTCGGTCGCGACCGTTGACCAGCTGCGCGCGGCCGTGCAGGACTCGGGCTACGCTCCACGCATGGCGCCGCAACTCGTCGCTCTCGGCCAGCCCCCACCAGCGGTCACGAGTCGCGGGGCACCCATGGAACCCGCTGCACGGGAGGCGGCCCCGGGGCGGGTTGAGACCACATTCCAAGTCTCCGGGATGACTTGCGCCAGCTGCGTCCTGACTGTGGAGAGGGCTGCGCTGCGGCTGGCCGGCGTGGACGCGTGCGAGGTGCTGCTTTCGGACGGGACCGCCCGGGTCGAGCATGATCCTGAAGGCGCGCCTGCCACGGCCATCATCGCGGCCATTCGCTCCGTTGGATACGAGGCATCGGCCGAAGGCGCGTCCGCCGGCTTTGGCGTCGGCGAATCGCACGGGACGCTCAAGCGCCGACTGGGCGTTTCGGCTGCCCTGACCATCCCCCTCCTAATGGTCGCCATGTCCCATGGCCGGCTCGGAATCGGACCCATGCCTTGGCTGCAGCTTGCGCTGGCCCTGCCGGCAGTGGCCTATGGGGGCGCTCCTTTCTACCGTGCAGCTTGGAATCGTGCCCGCCACGGCACATCCGACATGAACACGCTGATCACGGTAGGCACGCTGACGGCATTCGCCCACAGCCTGATTGTCACCGTATGGTCTGGGTGGACCGCGACGGAGGGCCGGCCACCGGTCTATTTCGAGACGTCGGCCGCCATTGTCACTCTCGTACTGCTGGGACGCGTGCTCGAAGCCCGCGCCCGGCGACGCACATCCGACGCAATCCGGCGGCTGCTGTCGCTTCAAGAGGGGCTTGTTCGCGTTCGGCGCAACGGCTCGGATGTTCAGGTCGGACCCGACGAAGTGCGCACCGGCGACGAAGTCCTAGTCGGACCCGGCGAGCGCGTCCCGGTGGACGGGACGGTGGTTGAGGGCCGGGCGGCCGTGGACGAGTCTCCGCTGACGGGCGAGTCAGTCCCTACGGACAAGCTGCCCGGTTCCCGGGTCCTGAGCGGGTCGCTCAACCTCGACGGCCAATTGGCGGTGCGCGCCGAAAGCGCCGGGAACGAAACGCACTTGGCGCGCATCGTCGCCTTCGTGAGGCGCGCACAGACCTCCAAGTCCGAAGCTGCCCGGCTCGCCGACCGGATTGCCGCAGTCTTCGTCCCGGCGATTCTCGCGACGGCGGCAGTGACACTGGCCGTGTGGCTGTTGGCAGGGTCGGATGCCGAGCGCGTGCGTATGGCGGTCAACTGTGCGGTCAGCGTCCTGATCATCGCCTGTCCCTGCGCGCTGGGCCTAGCAACACCAGCTGCCCTGACCGTCGCCATCGGCCGGGCGGCCGAGCAGGGTGTCCTAGTCCGGGACGGCCAGGTACTCGAAACGACCAAGCGGGTCGACACCGTAGTCTTCGACAAGACTCGGACTCTGACGCTGGGGAAGTTCTCGATCCGCGATCGCGCGATTCTCGGGGGCGCATCCGACGCAGCGGTCGCGCGGGCGACGGGCTCGATCGAGCACTTTAGCGAGCATCCAATCGCTGAAGCGCTTGCGGCCCTCAGCGGAGGCCGTCCCGCGCGCGTGGAGGACTTCCGGGCTCTCTCGGGAGCGGGTGCCGAGGGCACGGTCGAAGGGCGGCGGTGGGTGGTCGGCAAGCCAGGTCTGCTGGCGGAGAGAGGGATTTCGTGCTCGGCCGCCGCGCCTTGGATCGAGCGCTGGAAACGGGCCGGGCTGACGGTGGTCCTGACGGCTAGGGACGGCGAGCTGGCGGGCGGCTTTGGGTTGGGTGACAGCATCCACCCGCTGGCTTCGGAGGCGGTCAGCCTGCTGCGCCGTCGGGGAATCCGGGTGCTCATGCTCAGCGGCGACAGTGCAGCCGTTGCGGACAGGATCGCGGCCGAAGCGGGGCTGGACGAAGTCGTTGCCGGCGTGCTCCCTGTGGACAAGGCCACCAAGATCCGCGAACTGCAGGACCAGGGTGCCACCGTTGCGATGGTCGGGGACGGCATCAACGACGCACCCGCCTTGGCGCAAGCCGACCTCGGCATCGCCATCGGGGCCGGAGCGGACGTGGCGATCGAATCCGCTGACATCATCCTCCAAGGAGGCGACCCGACGGACGTTGCGTGGACGGTCGAACTGGGGCAGCGCACACAGCGAACCATTCGGCAGAACTATGCGTGGGCCTTCGGATACAACCTGCTCGGAGTCCCCGTCGCGGCCGGGGCGCTCTACCCATGGCTCGGAATCCTGCTCTCCCCCGTCTTGGCGTCTGGTGCGATGGCCCTTTCGAGCCTGTCGGTGGTGGGCAACAGCCTGAGACTGCGCCGCAGCCTTTCCGCCATCGGCGGCCGCAATCCCCCGCAACCGTAGAATGGGTTCCTGTGTCCTCCGTCCGCGTGGGTATCGTGGGTCTGGGCAACGTGGGCAGGGGGACTCTCCGACTGCTGCGTGACAACGCCCGCGAGATTGAGGCAAAGCTTGGATTCGGCCTGCGCGTAAGCGCTGTCTGCTCTCGGAGTGTGCTCCGACGGCGGTCCGCCGCCGCCGAGCTGCACCCGACCGCCCGCAAGACTGCGGACTGGCAGGACATCGTCAGGGATCCACGGGTCGACGTGGTGGCGGAGCTTGTCGGGGGCACGGGAGCGGCGAGGCGCATCGTGGAGACCGCGCTCGCTGCGGGCAAGCCTGTGGTCACCGCAAACAAAGAGCTCCTGGCGGAGCACGGGCCGGAGATCTGGGCGCGTCACAGCAGCCGAGGAGGGTGGCTGGGGTGCGAGGCTGCGGTATGCGGCGGAATCCCTGTGCTCAAGGCGCTGCGTGAAGGCATTGCCGGAGACAGGATTGACGCGCTCGTCGGGATCCTCAACGGCACGTCGAATTTCATACTGACGGAGATCGAGCGCACGGGCTCGCCGTTCGGCGACGTGCTGGAAGAGGCCCAGAGCAGGGGGTACGCCGAAGCCGACCCGTCCGCGGACGTCGACGGACATGACGCCCGCTCCAAGCTCGCTATCTTGGCGGCCTTGGGGTTTGGTGAGCGGGTGCTGCCGGAGCAGATCGCGGTCGAAGGCATCCGGCGCATCCGCAACATCGACTTCGCGTACGCAGGACGCTTGGGGCACACCATCCGGCTGCTGGCCAGGGCCCGGCGCGAGCCGGGCGGGCTGCGGCTGGCAGTGGGACCGGCCCTCGTCGGCAAGAACACGATCTTGGCCGGTGTCACGGGTTCATACAACGCGATGTGGGTCCAGGGCAATGGCGGCGACACTTTCTATTACGGGAAGGGTGCCGGCCCGGCCCCCACCGGCGTTGCGGTGGTGAGCGACCTCATGTCCGCAGCACGTAGCGTCAGGGAAACGGCGGCCGAGTTCGCGTCGCCGTTCGGGCACGCGTCTCTGGCACAGCACAGCCCTGTCTCCAGCGAGAGCGAGGTTCGGCAGTTCTACTTGCGCTTCCGTGTCCGCGACCGCCCGGGCGTACTGGCCTCACTGGCTTCCAAGTTCGCAGCCCAAGGCGTCAGCGTGGACGCCGTGCTGCAGGAGCCGCACTTCGACAAGAATGACCTGCCCTTTGTGATGACGCTGGAGCCCGCGGAGCGGTCGGCCCTGAGCGCAGCCTTGCGGGAGATCCGCGAGCTAGATTTTCTGGTGGACGACCCACTGGCCCTTCCCATGGTGCCGACGCTGGCAGACGGAGGAGACCTGCGCTGAGGGGTATCTTCACTTAGCGACCGCCTGCGCGCGGCCACGTGATGGGGCCGGACAGGCGAGACTGGAGGCAAATTGGCAATCCAATCGATCGGAAAGCAGCTGCGCCTAAGGCGCATTCTCCGGCACGGGAGGGCGTTAGTCGTTGCTATGGACCACGGCAGCGCCGCCGGCGCGGTGCGTGGCCTCGAACGTCCGGCGGAGGTCGTGAAGCAGATCGCGACAGCAGGAGCAGACGCCGTCCTGGTGACACCGGGTATCCTGCGGCAGGTCTGTGGGCACCTCGCGGACCTGTCCGTACTCCTGCGGATCGATGGCTGCTCGAGCCCGCTCGGCACGGGACAGATGCGGCTATTCGCAGATGTCGAGCAGGCGGTGGCCCTGGGTACGGACGCGGTCGTCATGAATGCGATTCTCGGGGCTCCTTTCGAGGGCGAGGAACTGAAGAAGGTCGGTTCGGTCGCGAGCGAAGCGCAGTGCTGGGGGATGCCGGTGGTGGCTGAGGTGCTCAGCCAGGCAATGATGGCGAACCACATGGACATGGCCGGGACCGGAACCGACCAACTGCCTGCCGGGATTGACGAGGACATCAGTCTGGCCTGCCGCATGGGAGCGGAACTCGGCGCTGACGTGATCAAGACCCGCTACTCCGGCAACATCGAGGAGTTCCGCCGCAGTGTAGAGGCGTGCGGTGTTCCGGTATTGGTGGCCGGTGGCCCAAGACGCGCGGCGGGCCTGGAGGGCACGCTGCAAACCGTGTCCGAAGTCCTCGAGGCCGGAGCGTCTGGCGTCATCTTCGGGCGGCAGCTCTGGCAGCACGACGATCCGCCAGAGGCGGTGGCAGCCGTGTCGGAACTAATACACGGCAGTTCCCGCTAGGCAGCCCCCCGCAGGGACATCCAGTGACGGGCCAATTCACCCGCCGCGAGTTGGCGGCCTTGGCAGCGGTCGGCTGCTCGTCGCCGATTCGCGCCCAGCCGCGATTCGGCGACATGCTGTGGGACTACGTCCGCGAGTACCTCCGTGTTCTTGACGATCAGCGCGCGGGGCGCCTCGCGTCGGCCGTGTCGAAGGCTGACTTCGCCACGCTGAGAGCTCGCGTGCGCTCCGAGCTGACCCGCATGTGGGGACCCTTCCCTGCCCGCTCGCCACTGACACCTAGGCAGCTGGGCAGCGTCGATGCCGACGATCACTGGATCGAACGGCTGGTCTTTGAGAGCCGCCCTGGCTTCCATGTGACCGCCAACCTGTACCGCCCGCGCCGGGCGAGCGGGCGGATTCCCGCCGTGATCTTCTCGTGCGGTCATGCCGCGGACGGCAAGGCGGCCGCCAGCTACCGGCAGTTCTGCGCCCTGCTCGCCCGCAACGGCGTGGCTGCCCTGACCTGGGACCCGGTCGGCCAAGGCGAACGTCACCAGCTGATCGATCCCGAGACCGGAACGAGCAGCTTCCGCCCCGGAACGGGAGAGCACCGAGTCTTGGGTGACCGCTGCTACTTGGTGGGCGGCAATCTGATGAATTTCCGGGCGTGGGATGCCGCCCGGGCCTTGGACTACCTCGAATCCAGGCCGGAGTTCGACGCGGACCGCCTCGGCCTAGCCGGCCAGTCGGGCGGCGGCATGGTAACGCTGCAATTCGCTTGCTTCGACGACCGTGTGCGGGCTGCCTTCGCTAGCTGCGCGGTGGCAAGCTTCCGGGCCAAGACCGAGGCCCTGCTAATCGCGGACCCTGAACAGGTCCTGTACGGCACGCTGCGCGCCGGTATCGACCACCCCGAGCTCTTGGCGGCATTCGCGCCCAAGCCGCTGCTGATCGGTGCAGCAATCCGCGACTACGTTCCCATCGAAGCCACTCGACGCACACACGCGGAACTGCGGGATGTCTACTCCAAGCTCGGGGAGCCCGGCAACTTGAGCCTCGTGGAGACGGACGACACGCACGGCCTGAACCGCGAACTCCGCGAGGCCGGAGCGGCGTTCTTCCGGCGGGCATTCGGTGTCCCCGGCCGTGCGGTCGGCGAGGCGGAGGCGGGTACACCGCGCCCGGTGGCTGAACTCCAGTGCAGCCCGGCCGGCCAGGTCGGCGTTTCGTTCGGCTCGCGGAGCGTTCTCGACATGCTCCGTGAGAAGGCCGACGAGATCGCGCCCGTCCGTCGTTTGCCTCGCAGCGCCAGCGAGTTTGAGGTGTACCGCAGCGAGGTTGCCGGCAAGATTCGCGACGTTACCCGGGTCGGAGCGTTCAAGGCGGAGTACGGGATTGAGGTCCCTTCGCGCTTCCTGGACGTGGGCATCTATGCCAAAGGCACGGTGTTCCTGGTGGCTGACCAGGGAAAGGACCACCCTCTGGTGCAACGCTACGTGATCGACTCCATCTTGGCGGCCGGGCACAGCGTTTACGGTCTGGATCCGCGCGGGTGGGGGGTCACAGCGCCCTCGATGCCCGGTGCGGAGGTTTCCTACGAGTGGGACGACTTCTTCGCCTACCGCAGCATCGAGCTTGGCCGGCCGCTGCTCGGGCAGCGCCTCAAGGACCTGCTGTCCACCGCGCCGCGCCTGACCCGGAGGCGCAATTGGTGCGTCGTCGGCGTTGGCGTCGGTGGCCTGGTTGCGGCGCACGCCGCAGCCCTCGACCCGCGTGTCACGGGCGTCATCAGCATTCAGGCGCTTGCATCCTTTCGTTCAGTCCTCGACAATCCGCGTGCGACGCATCCGGTAAGTTCCTTTCTTCCCGGAGTGCTGGGGGCCTACGAGGTTCGCGATCTATACGCCAGCATCGCTCCGCGTCCCCTGCTGATCGTCAACCCGCAGGACGCTACGGGTGGGCCATTGGAGAGGCAGGCCGCCGACCGGGAGTTCGCTTGGGCGGAGTCGGTCTACGAAGCGCTGGACGCGCGCGCCGCACTGCAGTTGGAATGTGGCGTAGGCCGGGCTGGCGTCCGCGACCTGATCAAGGAGTGGATTGCCTCGCTCGGCGACTGAATCGAGCCGCCTATTCCCACTCGATCGTTGACGGCGGCTTGTGGGATACGTCGTATACCACTCCGTCGATGCCGCCAATCCGGGTCAGGCGGTCAGCCAACTCGCGCAGTCCGGGCAGCGGAAGCTCGGCCACGGAGGCGGTCATGCCGTCGACGGACACGACCGGCCGCAGCCCCACCGTCTCCCCTCCATCCCGCCCCCAAGGCAGCAACACGACCGGGCACTGCCAGACTTCGCCGTACAGCCCTTCGTCCCTGAGATAGCGGCGGACGATGAGATCGGCGCGCTGGAGCAGACGCACGCGCGGGGCGTCGAGGCCTGCTGGAACGATCTTCCACCGTGATGGGTCGGCGCCATTGGGCGCCACGAGCGCCACGACGCGATTCGTCTGGCGGTGCTCATTGGTGATGGCCGTGGAAAGCGGCAGGAGCGTACCGAAGTCGAACCGGCCTCCGTACACCACGGTCAGGCCGGTGTAGCTGCGGCTGTCCCCTTGCACTCCGACGCTGCGCAGCGGCAGCAGCACAGCCGAATAGCCGTTCCGCTGCGCCGCCGCGTCGATGCGGGCATCTCGGACGGGCACGGCGCTGGACTCGCTGCACAGGCAGCGAATGGCCAGTCCGGGCCCGGGGAACGGATGGCGATCCACCAGCTGCGAGGGGAGGCCCAATGCCCGGCCGACGGCACGGACCTCATCCTTGTAGAACTCCGTTAGCGGTTCGACCACTCGGCCCTCGGCCAGCATCTGCTGGATGCGCGGCACGCGGTTATGGTGAGTCTTGATCACGTCGGCGGCTGTTGTTCCGCCGGATTCGATCGTGTCCGGATATATGGTCCCCTGCCCGAGGAGCCAGTCCTGTGTGCAGTACTTGCGATCGGCAAGAATGCCTGCCTGCACGTCTACGAACGCCTGACCTATGATCGCCCGCTTCGCCTCCGGATCCGCAGTGCCGCTCAGCCTCCCCAAGAAGAGATCGGCCGCCCGGACCACGCGCAGCGAACCGAGGCCCAGGCTGCGAAAGGCGGAGCGGATCTGGGCAGTCTCCCCTTCCCGCATGAACCCGGTGTCAACGTATACGGCCTCGACCGAGTCCTGTCCGAGCGCGCGGACCAACAGTGCGTAGGCAACGGTCGAGTCGACACCGCCGCTGAGGAACAGCAGCACGCGGCGTTGGCCGACTTGGTCGCGAATCCCCCCGAGCAGCCCCTCGATGCGATCGCCCGGATGCCAGTCGGGTTCGCTGCCGCATGCACCGACAAGGAAGTTCTGCAGCATCTGCGATCCGTTTGGGGTGTGCACGACTTCCGGATGGAATTGCACTCCGAAGAGCTGCCGTTGTCGGTCGCCCATTGCGGCCACCTCGCACTCCCGCGTGCTTGCCAGGACTCCGAAGCCCGGGGGCATTCGAGCAACATGGTCGCCGTGGCTCATCCACACTTGCTGGTCGGCATCGAGTCCCTTAAACAGTCCGGCCGCCCGCCGAATGCGCAGCAGGGCGCTGCCAAACTCGTTCGACGTACCCCGATTGACCGTTCCGCCAAGATGACTGGCGATCAGTTGGTGCCCGTAGCAAATGCCAAGGACGGGTCTGCCCAATTCGAACAGCCCGGGTTCCGGCTGGGGGCTCTGCGGATCAAAGACGCTGCAAGGGCCGCCCGAGAGAATAAGGCCCGAATAGCCCCGAAGCCGGGCCGGATCCGTGCCAATCGGCAGAATCTCGGCGAAGAACCCCATCTCCCGGATCTTGCGCGCGATCAGATGGCAGTACTGGCCCCCCGAGTCCAGAACAGCGATGCGACCCATTTGATGCGCTAAACCGGCCCGGCCCTCTCGGCCCCCGGCGCATTGCCAAGGCCGGAGTCCATTGTCTCACCGAGGCACGGATCGGGCCGCGGCGGGGTTAGGGGTGTGTCGGATGGCAACATTCGACTCGATCCATGCCGTCAGGCGGGCCCGCAAGCGGCCGGTCAAGCCCGGCTGGCGGTCCGCCAGATCGCGGCTCTCACCAACGTCGGCCTCGAGGTCGTAGAGTTCCACAGCCGGAGGGTCGTAGTGTTCGATCAGCTTGTATCGACCGTGCCTCAGTGCCGCCCCGGGGGCCTTCGCCTGCGGGCTGTAGTGAGGGTAGTACCAGACCAAGTCTCGGGACTGCCAGCGCTCCCCCTCAAAGAGCGGTGCGAGACTACGGCCGTCCAGAGGGCCAGATTGCCCCACCGACGAGCCAGCCAGTTCGCGCACGAACGGGTAGAGGTCAGCGAGCGTGACTGGTTCCCGGACGACAGTGCCGGGCTCACCGCGGCCGGGCCAGCGGACGATCAACGGCACGCGGATGCCTCCCTCGTACAGGTGTCCCTTGCCCTCTCGCAGCGGCCCGTTGTCGGTTACTGTTGAGAGCCCGCCGTTGTCGGAGGTCACGATCACTACCGTGTCATCGTCGATCCCCTCCGCGTCAAGGGCGCCCAGAACGCGGCCAACCGACCGGTCGACCGTCTCGACCATGGCGGCGTACACAGGATCCGGCCCGAGGCCGAGGCGCCGCAACTTGGCCTCGTACTTGGCGACGATGCGTGCCGGGGCCTCCAGTGGAGTGTGGACGGCGTAGTGTGACAGGTACAGGAAGAACGGTCTGCCAGCACTCGCCTCAATGAAGCGGACGGCTTCGTCGGTCAGCCGGTCGGTGAGGTAGTCGCCTTCCTTGCCGACTGACAAGTCCAGGTTCGGCATGTCGGGGTTCCAAGTCTGCGCGGCATTGCGGTAAGGGTGGAAATAGCCTGCGGGGCTGCCGTGCTGGTGGCCGGCGATGTTGACGTCGAATCCGTGCGAGCGCGGCAATGAGCCCTCCGCGCCCAGATGCCACTTGCCTATGCTGGCGGTGGCATATCCCGCTGCCGAGAGGGCTTCCGCGAGCGTGACCACATCTTGGGCCAGACTCATCCGGTCGTTTGGCGGGATGATCGCGCTTCCCTCGGGATACCGATGCCGACCAATGGCGGTGATGTGCCCCGTGAAGCCGACCCTGCCCGGGTACTGCCCGCTCATCAGGGCCGCACGGCTGGGCGAACAGACTGGGCAGTTCGAGTATGCGTCTGTGAACCGGACGCCGCCGGCGGCCAAGGAATCGATCCTCGGCGTCTCGAAGAACGCGCCGCCCTGGCAACCTAGGTCGTACCAGCCAAGGTCGTCGATGAGCACCAGCACGATGCTCGGCGGCGAGGCAGCGGACAGTCCGGCCACCACCGCCGCAAGCAATACCAGGCCTGCCGCGATGCGTTTGGCCCCCGATCGGCACCGCTGTTGCGCAGCACTTGCGCCGAGGGGCAGCTTCCGGCCATACTGGGGGTCTGGGGCGACCGCCCCGAAGGCGCGAGCCGAGCCGATTAGCGGAGTGCGACCGAGATCGATCTTGGCGTTCCTTTCCTGACCGGCCCGAAGGCGAGGGCCATTTCCAAAGTGGGTGAGGCTTCCGAAGCCCCGCTCGCTATGCCCACCTAAGACGGAGGAATCATAGCACTGTGGCAATCCAACCCCTAGGCAACCGAGTGGTTGCGAAGCGAATTGAGAAAGAGGAGCAGGTCGTTGGCGGAATCATCATCCCGGACTCCGCCAAGGAGAAGGGCCAAACGGCCGAGGTCGTTGCGGCAGGGCCTGGCTCCAAGAGAGACGACGGGAGTGTCGTGCCCTTGGACGTCGAAGCCGGGGACACGGTTCTGATCGGCAAGTTCTCCGGAACTGAGATCAGTGTGAACGGGACGGACTACTTGATCCTGACCGAGGACGAAATCCTCGGCGTAGTCGAGGACTGAACCGGCCGGCGCGGGCCGGCCGAATCGGCCAGCCCAAGGCCGGAGGGACTTGAGAACTGAGGAGGAACGCAAGAAGATGGCAGCGAAGAACATTGTCCACGGAGAGGAGTCGCGCCAAAAGCTCCTAGCCGGCGTCAACAAGCTGGCCGACACAGTAAAGGTGACCTTGGGCCCAAAGGGGCGCAACGTCGTGCTCGAGAAGAAGTTCGGCGGACCGACGGTGACCAAGGACGGGGTCACCGTGGCCAAGGAGATTGAACTGGCGGACCTTGTCGAGAACATGGGAGCACAGATGGTCCGGGAGGTCGCGTCCAAGACCTCCGACGTGGCCGGTGACGGCACGACGACCGCCACGGTCCTGGCCCAGGCGATCTTCGCCGGGGGAGTCAAGAGTGTGGCCGCAGGGGCCAATCCGATGTCGATCAAGCGCGGCATCGACAAGGCCACGCGCCGAGTGGTGGATGCGATCGGGGGGATGGCCCGCCCGGTCGAGCCGGGCTCCGTCGCTCAGGTTGCGTCGATTTCGGCAAACAGTGACGAGGCGATCGGCAGCATCATCGCCGAAGCGATGGAGAAGGTCGGCAAGGACGGCGTGATCACCGTTGAGGAAGGCAAGACGATCGATACGGAGCTGGATGTCGTCGAGGGCATGCAGTTCGACCGCGGCTACGCCTCCCCGTACTTCGTCACCGACCAAGACTCGATGGAGTGCGTGCTGGAGAACGCCCTCATCCTGATCCACGAGAAGAAGATCAGCTCGATGAAGGACATGCTCCCTGTGCTAGAGATGGTCTCGCGACAGGGGCGTCCCCTGCTGATCATCTCCGAGGAGACCGAGGGCGAGGCGCTGGCGACGCTGGTGGTCAACAAGCTGCGCGGCACGCTGAACGTGGCGGCGGTCAAGGCTCCCGGATTCGGCGATCGGCGCAAGGCCATGCTGGAGGACATCGCGATCCTGACCGGGGGGCGCGCGCTGATGGAGGAGACCGGCATCAAGCTCGAGGGCGTGCAATTGCAGGATCTTGGGCAGGCCAGCCGGGTCGTGATCGACAAGGACAACACGACGATCGTGGAGGGCGCCGGCAGCACGGCGGCGATCCAAGGCCGCGTCAAGCAGCTGCGGGCGCAGGTCGAGGAAACGACTTCGGACTACGACCGGGAGAAGCTGCAAGAGCGCTTAGCGAAGCTGGTCGGCGGCGTCGCGGTGATCAAGGTCGGCGCTGCGACCGAGACCGAGATGAAGGAGAAGAAGGCGCGGGTGGAGGATGCCATGCACGCCACCCGGGCAGCCGTCGAGGAAGGTATCGTTGCGGGCGGCGGAGTCGCACTGCTGCGCGGGGCCTCAGCTCTCGAAGGAATCAACTCGGAGGACGCGGATGAGCGGACTGGCGTGAATATCGTGCGTCGCGCCATCGAAGCCCCCTTGCGATGGATCGCCCAGAACGCGGGCCAAGAGGGCGCAATCGTGATCGAGCGCGTCCGGGCAGCGAGTGGCAACAACGGGTACGACGCGAGCGCGGGATGCTACTGCGACTTGGTCGAGGCGGGTATCATCGATCCCGCTAAGGTCGTGCGCAACGCCCTGCAGAACGCCGGGTCTATTGCAGGACTGCTGCTCACGACCGAGGCTGCCGTCTACGAGATTCCCGAGGAGAAGCCAGCGGAAGCGGCACCTCCGGACCACGACTACTAGCCACCCGTCCGAGCGGACACCTCGGTCCGACTGAGACACGTCTCAAGCGGTGCTCGGAACAAGGGCCGTGGCCGCTCCTCGATGGAGCGGCCACGGCCTTCAAGGATGGTCCTGAACCATTTCCCAAGAACTGCGCCGATCTGTGCTGCCGAGCTTGGGGGGCAATGATCCCTGGTCGCACAGATGGCGCTGCCAGCGAAGGTTCCGCGCCGAGAGCACTGAAGCCAAGCGGACATAGCCCGCCATAAGAGGGTCACCAAAGGCTATTCGACCGCCGAGACAGACCTCAGAACGACGGTAGGTGCCTCTACGACAATGCGGAATGTGACCCGGTTCCCAACGACGGCCTCGAAGTAGCGGTCAACGGACGCCAGCATGCGGCCTACACGGGCCGGGCGGTCGGGAGCCAGGTACGTCAGCCCCCAAGAGCTCCGACAAGATCGAAGAGCCGCGGTCGGAGACGCGGCAAGGGGATCACTTCCGGCTCGACTGGGTTTTCCTTGTGCCTGACGTCCGCCTCGATGAATGCGACCGTCCTGGCCCGTTCGTCGTCCGACTAGCAAGACTCGTCGCGGAAGAAACGGGTCCCGCGGATCATTGGCCGGACCAGCTGCTGCCGCCCGTCCCGTATGGCGGCGTTGGCTCCGATTTCGGGCGAGCAGAAACTCGCCTGCAAGGACTGTCCCCGCTCTTACGCGAGGTCACGGCCTTCGAGCAGCCGGGAGAGATCAGAGGTTTCGACCGCGTCCCATCCAGGCATGGGAAACGGTCATCGAGAGCAGCGTTGGCATGCAGTCCCCTAAACCCGCAAGCGAGTCGTTAGACCGTCCTGACAACCCGAATCCGGGGTGCCGCAGGATCATCGAGACGCTGATGCCTCCGTCGCAGATCCAGCCCCCATGCACCCTCGCAGCCCGGGGCTGGAGCGCTCGTTGCATGTCGGCTCCCCTTGGCGGGGTGAAGTGCGGGCCAGCTGTCGCTCTTGAACGCTGCTACGGCGTTCGCGGTGACAAACCTAGGCCCGAGCGAGGCGAAGGAGAGATAGCCGCACCTGTAACAGCGGTACACGGCAGAGAAGGGCCGGCACCGCGACCGCGGCTTACGGGAGCGACCTCTGGGCCAGCGAGAGTCTTGATGCCAGCCGACGCTAGTCGCGGAGAATCAATCCGCAGGCCGCTCGCGCACCGCCCGCGCAGCCGGCCGATACTCCGTCCGGGCAATACGAATCGGCGTCGACATGGATGATGAAGGCGCTTCCGTCGTCGTCGAACAAGGATAGCGGCCCGTCGGAGAGAGTCACTCGGGTGGTGGTGGCAAAGAGCGTCCCTTGGCCCGCTTTATCGATCTCGATATTCACCAAATCACCAGCGTGGAACGGATGATTCCCGTCAGGGCTCGTGTTGCTGTTCGGCCCCGGGTCAAAGTGGCCGCCAGCAGCCGAGCAGGGCTTGCACTCGGAGGTTTGGTGGATATGTACGGCATGCTTGCCCGCGGGGACGATCGTATTGGGCCAAATCCTTATCGCGACCTCCACCTCTTTCACCGCTTCGCTGGATGCCCTCTCGCGCAGCAAGGCCAGACCTAGCACGCTCGGGCTGGAGCAACTCTGGATCACGGCACGGGCCGTCGCCTCGCCATTTCCCACGCCTTGCCCGGACCCGCCCTGCTGGGCGTGAAGCGCCAAGCCAAGTCCGGCCAGGCACAGTCCCGCGAGGGTAGCGATCACTTTGGTCGATATCTGCTGCACAGTCGTATCCTCCCGCATTGCACGGAGTGTATCAGACGTCTTGTGAACGCCGGAGCGCAGCTCGCAAAGGGGTGAGTCTCATGAGGGAATCTCACTCTCGGGCACTCCAATGTAGGGTCGAGGAAAGGTGCGTATACGTTGGCCCGAGGGAGTAGCGGTGCTCCGGCCGCTCTCGCGCCACCAGCTTCACGTGTCGGTGCCTAAGCGTCGCGCCTTAGCCATGGTCACTGCCCTTGCCTCCGCCGGCAAAGACTTTCGATTCTCCAGGAGCTTCCCCGGTGTCTGGGCTGTCCCATCAAAGACCGGCGGCGGGTATACTCGGCCGCCTCGTGTAAGGGGCCAGCATTCATCGTGCACTGAGCTGGCATTCCGGGCCGCCACGCCTGTCCGCAAGCTGCCGAGAGTCCGTCTCGGGCTGTGGGGGGCACCCTAGGACCAGCGGATTGTGGCCCGGTCGGCCTCCACGTCCTCGAACCAGCGCTCAAGTCGTGCCAGCATGCGGCTTACACGGCGCGGGTGGTCGGGGGCCAGGTCCGTCGACTCCCCGGGGTCCGTGGAAAGGTCGAAGAGCTGCGGCTCTTCGGGGCGCTGCGGCCAGAGGCGCGGCACAGGGATCAGCTCTTGGATCGACCGGGGGTCCTCCTTGTGCTTAATGTCCGCCTCGACAAATGCGGCCGTCCTGGCCCGGTCCTCGTCCGACACGCACAGCTCGTCACGGAAGAAACGGGTACCGCGGATCATCGGCCGCACCAGCTTCCAACGCCCCTCCCGCATGGCGGCGTTGGTGCCGATGTCGGGCCAGTAGAAGTTCCACTGCCAGAACTGCCTCGGCTCATGCGCCAGGTCGCGTCCCTCGAGCAGCGGCGAGAGGTCATGTCCGTCGAGCTCTTGGCCTCCGGGCCTTGGAATTCCGGCCATCGAGAGCAGGGTCGGCATCCAGTCGGTGAAATGCGCGAGCGAATCCTCGAACCGTCCCGCGGGCACGACTCCTGGGTTGCGCAGGACCATCGGAACGCGGATGCCTCCGTCGTAGATCCAGCCCTTGCTGCCTCGCAGCCCAGCGTTGTAGCGCTCGTTGAAGGTCGGCTCCCCTTCTTCAAGCATGTATGGGGGGTTGAAGAATGCGGGCCCGTTGTCGCTCGTGAAGGCCACGATGGTGTTGTTGGCCAGCCCCAGACGGTCAAGCTCGCCAAGCACCCGACCGATGCCCTGATCCATGCGCTCGATCATGGCGTACGTCGTGGCCACGATTCGGCTCAGGCCTTTGTCACGGTATCGAGCCACCATCCCCGGCGGGGCCTGAAATGGGGAGTGCGGAGCATTGTAGGGAACGTAGAGGAAGAACGGCGAGCTTGCCTGCCGCCGGATGAAGTCGACGGCTTCTTGCGTGAGCAGATCGGTCAGGTAAGTGCCTTGCGACCCGAAGGTTGCCTGATTGCGGCGCAGGTGATAGCGGTAATAGTCAGTCCAGCCGCCGCAGAAGCCCGTGAACTCGTCGAACCCTCGCGCGTTCGGCTCAAATCTAGCGTCAAGTGTGCCGTTGTGCCACTTTCCGACCAGAGAAGTCCGGTAGCCAGCCGCGCGGAATGCATCGGCGATGGTGACCTCCCGAAGTGCGATGCGGTCCAGGCCGTGGACCTCGTGCTGTGTGATGGCCCCCGTGCGGTGGGGGTAGCGCCCGGTCAGCAGGGAGGCTCGCGCCGGGGAGCAGATCGGGGACGCGGAGTAGTGCTGCCGAAAGCAGGTTCCCTCCTCGACGAGGCGATCGAGGTGGGGGGTTCGCACTGTCCCGTCGCTGAAGCAGCCGAGATCGCCGTAACCCATGTCATCGGCGACGATAAAGACCACGTTCGGACGAACCTGGGGCACAGCGAATGCTGAGTATCATACTGAAACACCCCAAGGACGCCACTATGCAAAGCCCTGCTACTAACCGTCGCGACTTCTTCGGTGCCACCGCCGGAGGGCTGCTTCTCGTTCCCGGCGCGCGCCCGGCGCGCGGCCCCCGCAAGGTCGGCGTAGTTGGACCAGGATGGTACGGAAAGATCGATCTGTTCCGCCTGATTCAGGTAGATCCGGTGGAGGTCGTCGCCTTGTGCGACGTCGACAGGAACATGCTCAATGCGGCTGCCGAGATGACCGCTACGCGCCAGAAGTCCGGTGAAGTGCCGCGCACCTACGGTGACTACCGCGAAATGCTGAAGCAGGAAGAACTGGATCTAGTGCTCGTCGCCACTCCGGACCACTGGCACGCGCTGCCGATGATCGCCGCCTGTAAGGCCGGGGCGGACGTGTACTGTCAGAAGCCCATCGGTGTCGACATTGTGGAGTGCCAAGCCATGCTGGCGGCTGCCAGGAAGTACGGGCGCGTGGTGCAGATCGGTCTCCAGCGGCGGTCCACTCCCCATCTGGCCGACGCCAAGCGACGAATCGTTGAGGACGGCCTGCTCGGCGATATCGGCCACGCCGAGGTCTGCTGCTACTACCACATGCGTGCCCGCCAGAACCCAGCAGACCGAGAGCCGCCGCCGCACCTCGATTACGAGATGTGGACGGGCCCGGCGCCGATGCGGCCCTACAACGAGCTGGTTCACCCCCGGCGCTGGAGGGCCTTCATGGAATACGGCAACGGGATCATGGGCGACATGTGCGTGCACATGCTAGACGCCGTGCGCTGGATGACGGGCCTGTCGTGGCCCAAGAAGGTCTGGTCATCGGGGGGAATCCGCATCCAGAAGGCCAGCAAGGCGAACATTGCCGACTCTCAGGTGGCGACGTTCGAGTACGAGCAGTTCCCGGTCGTCTGGACCCACCGCAGCTGGGGAACGGCACCTGACCCGGGTTACCCATGGGCGTTCTTCATTTATGGCTCCAAAGGGACGCTCAAAGGAAGCGTCCACGGATGGGACTTCGTTCCGGTGGAGAAGAACGCCAAGCCCCTGCAGGGCCGCAACAAGACTGAGGTCGACCAGTATCCGGAGGACAAGACCGAGCCGGATCTCGAGCTGCACTCCGCGCACGCGGTGCGCTACCACATGAAGGACTGGCTCAAGGCCGTCGATGCGCGGACCCGCCCGGTTGCGGACATCGAGGAAGGACACATGTCGACCACTGCCTGCGTCTTGGCAAACTTGTCAATGCAGCTCGGCCGGCCATTGCGCTGGGATGCCGCGAAAGGCGCAGTTCTCGACGACCCGGAGGCGAACGGCCTGCTGGCTCGGCCGTATCGCAAGCCATGGGAACACCCGGACCCAGCCGCAGTCTAGCCCGAGCTCGACCTGGGCCACCCTGCGGCCCTGCAGCTAGCCGGCGTTGGGCGGATCGACCGGCCTCGGGCAGGCCGGTCTGCTAGAATCACAGCCATTCAGCGGTCAGACACGGTAGGGTGCTGGCCGATCCCACTCTACGAGGTTAAGAAGAAATGAGAACTTCCATCACTCTCGCAGCGGCCTTGACCATTGCGGCCGCCATGGCCACGATGCCGGTCGCGGCACAGGACATGAGCTTTTTCATCACCAGCAAAGGCTCAGGGGACGGCGCAAATCTGGGCGGACTGGAGGGGGCCGACGCCCATTGCCAAGCCTTGGCAGAGGCCGCCGGGTCGCAAGGCAAGACTTGGCGGGCCTACCTCAGTGCCGCCGCCACCGACGGCAAGCCTGCCGTCAACGCACGCGACCGGATCGGGACTGGTCCTTGGTTCAACGCCAAGGCAGTCCAGGTCGCAGGCAATCTCGAAGAACTGCATTACTCAAATGTGGGCCTAGGGAAGCAAGGCTCACTGACCGAGGCTGGTCAGGTCGTGAACGGCCGCGGAGACCGGCCCAACCAACACGATATTCTCACGGGCTCGCAACTCGACGGCACGGCATTCACGGATGACGCCGATCACACTTGCGGCAACTGGTCCAAGAATGGTGAAGGCAGCGCCCAGGTCGGGCACCACGACCGCACGGGTGGCGGACAAGTTCCATCGTCTTGGAACTCCGCGCACGGTTCTCGCGGCTGTAGCCAAGCCAATCTCGTTGCCACCGGTGGTAACGGGTACTTCTACTGCTTCGCCACCGACTAAGCTTCGGGGGATTCTCCGATTCGTGCTGGTGCCCGCCGATGCAGGGTCGGGCACCAGCGGCAAACTGCACCGGCGCTACAATCCGCTGGTGCGTTCCTCACTGCTATCGCTTGGCTTGGTCGTCCTGCTCTCCCCGCTGGCGGCTGAGGAATGGCCCCACTACGGCAATGACCCCGGCGGCACCCGCTACTCCGCGCTGGGCCAGATAAACCGCACAAACGTCGCCGAGCTAGAGGTCGCTTGGGAACACGACACCCCGGACTTCGCCGACGGCCTCAGCGGCTCGCCGACGCGCTCGGCGTTCGAAGCCACGCCTTTGGTCATCGGCGAGACGATCTTCGTGCCGACCCCGTTGGACCGGCTTCTGGCCCTTGACGCAAGCACCGGGCGGAAGCTATGGGACTTCGGTGCACCCTTGAACCGTTCGCACCGGTTCAACCTGTTCGTCAACCGGGGCGTGAGCTACTGGAAGCAGGGCTCCAAGGAACGGCTCGTGCTGGGCACACAGATCGGACAGGTTTTCTCGATAGACCTTCGCACCGGGCAACCGGATGCGAAGTTCGGCGACGGCGGAATGCTGGACGCCGCGAGCGGAATGCTGGCCGATGGCGTTGGGGGCCACTACGGTCTGACGTCTCCGTTGCCAGAGTGCGCGGGGACCCTAGTGGTCGGGGGCCGGGTGTCAGATGGGCAGCCCCGCGGCCCGAGCGGCGACGTGCGGG
>JAJDWM010000420.1 GCA_022825595.1 Bryobacterales bacterium
CCTCCGTCCTGCCCTTGCCGCCGTCCGAGGTGGGCGTGCGGCCGAACTCGCCGCCCCAGATCACGAGGGTCGAGTCCAGCAGGCCGCGGGCCTTCAGGTCAGCCACCAGGCCCGCCACCGCCCGGTCGGTCTCGGCAGCCCGGTCGATGTGGTTCTGGTCGCAACCGGTGTGCCCGTCCCAGTCGATCGCGTTCTGCCCGTTTCCCGACCAGACCTGAACGAAGCGCACGCCGCGCTCAACGAGCCGCCGCGCCAGCAGGCAGCGGCCCCCGAAATCCGCGCTGACGGGATTGTCCATGCCGTAGAGCCTCCTTGTGGCCTCGCTCTCCCCTGAGATGTCCGTCGCCTCTGGTGCGGCCACCTGCATCCGAAAGGCCAACTCGTAGGACTCGAGCCGTGCGGCCAGATCGAAGTCGAAGTTGCGCTCCTCGAGATGGCGCGAGTTCAGCGCACGGAGGCCGTCGAGCATCTCGCGTTGCCAGCGGGCCGGTGTGTCGTCCGGCGGATTGAGGTACAGGATCGGCTCCGGTCCGGGCCGGAACGAGGTCCCTTGGTAGGCGGCCGGCAGGAATCCCTGACCGTACACCTCGGGTCCCGAACGCACGCCGCCTTGGAGCAGGACCACAAATCCGGGGAGGTTCTGGTTCTCGGTGCCCAGCCCGTACAGCACCCAGCTTCCGAGACTGGGCCGTCCGATGCGAGGCCAGCCGTTGTGGATCAGGAACTGCGCCTGCGAGTGGGTGAAGCCCTCGTGATAGTTCGAGCGGATGACGGCGATGTCGTCGGCGTGCCGCGCCACTTGCGGAAACAGGTCCGAGATCTCCATGCCAGACTCGCCGTGTCGCGCGAACGACCGGCGCGAGCCGAGCAGCTCCTGCTGGGCGAACTTTCCGTTCTGGAAGTCTTCGTCCCCGAAGCTCGCTGGCGGCCGCTGGCCATCAAGGCGGTTCAGGAGGGGCTTGGGGTCGAACGTGTCGATGTGGCTGGGCCCGCCCTGCATGAACAGGTGGATCACGCTACGCGCCCTTGCAGGCCGGTGCGGCGACCTTGGCGCCAGCGGTCCGCCGCCGCCGGGACTGTCAGCTGCCAGCAGTTCGGCCGCCGCGAGCCACCCCAGGCCGAGGCCGCAGTGCTTTAGGAAGTCCCGCCTCGGAGGATCAGTCCACATACAGGAACTCGTTCGTATTAAACAGCATGAGACAGAACTGCCGAAGCGATGTGCGCTCCAGGACGCCCTTCGCGGTCTCAAGCTCCCATTCCGTCGGCGGCCGGCCCAGCGCCAGATGCCAGGCCCGGACAGCGGCCTCCGCCCCGGAATCACCCCCTTCGCGACGCATGCGCTCTGCAAAGTGGCCGGCCTGCTCCACCACGAAGCGGCTGTTCATCATCGCCAGCGCTTGGGGGGCGACCGTCGAGGTCTCGCGGCGAGCGCAGCTGCGGGCAGTGTCCGGTGAGTCGAACACCTCCAGCATCGGCAGTGCCATCGAGCGCTTCACCTGCAGGTATACGCTGCGCCGGACATGCTCGGAGGCGTCGGGGTGCGCAGGCCAAAGTTGGGGCATGCGGGCGGCAAGAAGCTCCTCGTCCGACAGCGGCGGGATCACGCCGACACCCCCCATCTTCAGGCTCAGGCTCCCGGAGACCGCCAGCACTGAGTCGCGGATGGCATCCGCGTCTAGCCTCCTGCGGCTCATTCTGGACAGCCACCTGTTGTCGGGGTCGGCCTGCAGAGACGCTGGGCTCGCGACGCTTGACGCACGGTATGCGCTGGAACGCATGATAATCCGGTGGATCTCCTTTACACTCCAGCCGTTCTCCCGGAATTCCACCGCAAGCCAGTCCAGCAATCGGGGATGGGTCGGCCGGTCGCCATTGCGCCCGTAGTCGTTGGGGGTCCGCACCAGTCCTGCCCCGAAGTGGTGCTGCCAGATGCGGTTCACCATCACCCTGCCCAAGAGCGGGTTCTCCGCCGAGGTGAGCCATCGTGCGAGGGCCGCGCGCCGTCGCGGCACGAACCGCACCCCCTCAGGCTCGTCCAATGGTGGGCCAGGCGGCAGCGCGCCCGGAAAGCCGGGGCGGACGACCTCACCCGCTCGGCGAAAGTCGCCGTGGGCCAGCACGTGGGTGGCCGGGACCGTCTCGGTGTGCCCAAGGACATTGGCGGTCGGGTAGGGCTCGGGAGTCCTCAGATAGGCCTCTCCCAGGCGCTGCAGCAACTGGTTCCTGCCGTCAGCGTCGAGACCGCGCGCCGATCGCTTGGCAATGCGCTTCAGGGCGCGCGCCCTCTCCAGCAACGGGAATGACCGCGTACTGGTCTGGATGTCGTAGATGCTTACCAGGGGGACAGGCACCTCGACGCTGCCCGCGAAGAATGCCGTCAGGCGGTAGTAGTCGCGCTGGGAGATGGGATCGGACTTGTGGTCGTGGCAGCGCGCGCACTCCAGCGAGAGCCCCAGGAATGCGGCGCCGATCGTGTCGACGGCCTCGGATTGCCATTCGGCCCGGTACAGGTCGCCGTAGAAGGTGTACTCGATCGGGAATGCGCCCAGCGTGAACAGGCTGGTTCCCACTCGTCTGCCAACGTTCCGGCGCTTCTGTTCCGGCAGCTCGAGAGTGCCCTCCAGATCCATGTCCGCCGGCCAAAGCTCGTCGGCCGCGATCTGCTCTTGAACGAACGTGTCGAACGGCTTGCCGCTGTTGAACGAGTCGATTACGTAGTCCCGGTAGCGCCACGCGGTTGTGTAGTAGTGGTCCGTCTCGAAGCCCGAAGTGTCGGCGTAGCGCGCCAGATCGAGCCAGTAGCGTCCCCACCGCTCCCCGTATCTGGGGGAAGCGAGCAGACGGTCGACCAGTCTCTCGAAGGCGTCCGGTGCGCGGTCCTCGACGAAGCTGCGCACTTGGTCGGGCGTCGGGGGCAGTCCGTGGAGGTCGAAGTAGGCTCTGCGCGCGAGAGTGCGGCGATCTGCGGCCGCGCCCGGCGCCAGCCCGTGCTCGCCCATCCGAGCGAACACGAACGCATCGATTGGGCCCCGCACCCAGTCCTCCCCGCCCGTTTCCGGGACTTCCGGCCGGGACGGCGGGTCGAAGGACCACCAAACTTCCTTAACTGCGGCGGAGGGAGGACGTTCCGGCCACGGCGCTCCGGCCTCGACCCATCTGGCCAAGAGGTCGATTTCGCTGCCAGACAGGGAAGCATCCCCAGGCGGCATCCGCAGTTCCGCACTCCGGCGCACAGCCCGGACCAGCAGGCTCGACTCGGGGTCCCCAGGCAGGGCGGCGGGGCCGCGGCGACCTCCAGCGAGCAGGCCTTTCCTGCTTCTCAGGTCCAGGTCTGAGATGCGCGCCTGCCCATGGCAGCCCGTGCACTTGGACTGCAGGATTGCGTGAGCGCCCGCGGCAAGTCCGGGCGGGGTCTCCCCACGGCAGGGAGTCCCGTGGGAGGCTAGCCACAGGGCCGCGACCGCCGCAGCCGCGACCCTCGCCCGAACTGCTGTGGCGGACAGCCCGACGGGAACGCGGTCCGGACGGCCCGCACAGAGGAAGCAGGCGACTCGGGACCCGCGGCAGTTCGCATCCCGGGCGCAGCGCGCAGCGGTCCTCGTGCGCGCGGACGCTGATCGCCATCGGGGCCCCCTGCCACCGCCAGTGTCCCGGGCGTCCACAGCTGTCAGAGTATCCCACGGTCCGGTGCTAGCATGGGTCCGGGTGGAGGTTCCAGTGGGCACGAAACTGTTGCTCCCCCTGTTCGCCGGCCTCGCGTCGGGTGGCCAGGTGGCCGAGGCCGCCGAGTGGCGCGGGCTTGTGGTCGCCGAGGAGTCGCGGTGCTCCCGCTACGAGCGCGACGACTACCAATACGCCGACTCCTACGAAGAGAGGCAGGCCCTCGAAGACCGGATCGTGGAGCGGATGGGCGGAAGAATCTACGGTCCCTACGAGGGCCGCGACTTCAGATCCGTCCGGCAATCCGACATCGAGCACATCGTGGCCATCTCAGAGGCTCACGACAGCGGGCTCTGCGCAGCAAGTCCGCGCGTAAAGGGCCAGTTTGCTCGCGACCTGCTCAACCTCACGCTGGCGTCGCCCCAGGTCAACCGAGACCTGAAGGGCGCCAAGGACGCTTCCGGCTGGATGCCGGCGCTGAACCGCTGCTGGTTCGCGTCGCGGGTCGTGGAAGTCCGCCGCAAGTACGGGCTGACGATTGATCGGTCAGAGGCCGCTGCCCTAGAGTCCGTCCTAAACGGTTGCGACCACTTCGAGATGGTCTTCGAGGGCCCGCCCGAAGAGCCCCTTCGCCTGTACGACGACAACCGAAATGGCAGGATCAGCTGCGCCGAGGCGCGGGGGCACGGGATCGCCCCCGTTGACCGCGGCCATTCCGCGTACCCGTACATGACAGACGGCGACGGGGACGGAGTGGTCTGCGAATAGGGCATCGGGACGCGTGCGAGGCGCGTCACTCCCAAGCCGACCGCATTTGCCAAGCATCGAGGGAGACGACGCGTGCCTCCCCTCCCTTGGCGAACACCGCCAGGCCTGTGCTCGACGGATCGGGGAACACGCGGTCGGTTATCGCAACCCGGCCCTCCCCCGCAAACACCTCGACGACCGAGCGGTCCACCAGCACGTGGAGCTGGAGCCGGCCGTTCGGAGCGGCCAATCGCGCTGAATGACGCCCGGCGAAGGTGTCGTGGAATCCCGCGTTGCCGGACTTGGAACGGTCAACGTACACCTCGGCTGGCGACGCGGTGAAGCCCACGATTGTCTCTTGTGCGTCTCCTTGGAGGACTCGCAGGCCTAGGTCGT
>JAJDWM010000524.1 GCA_022825595.1 Bryobacterales bacterium
TTCGAGGCGTTCGATGGCCGCCTTGAGGGTGGCCGGTTCGGAGACGTTGCCGGGCAGCACCTCGGAAGAGCGCGGGAAGCCGGCCTCGTCGATCGAGAGCGCCAAGGTGACCAGCGGGCAGTCGCTGCGCTTCTGCTTCGAACGGCCGAACTGGCGGTCGCCGCGGGCCTTGCCGAAGGTGTGCACGTTGGTCAGGTCGTAGGGTCTGCCATCAGACTACTAATCCCGAAAGTGGAGGCTGGCAGGGAGGGCGGATATGCGTCGAAACTCGACGTGTGTTCCTTTCACATACGCCGTGCATTCTTGATAGAATCGTATATTGCTCCATAATCTGACAGTCCGCGAGTGCCCCGGTCCAGACTTTACCTTGTCACAATCGGGCGTGCTGGCGGTCTCCCGGGGCATGGTCGCTGTGTCCCTCCGTCCCGACCGCCATCTCAGCACTCTGTACCGACCCATTGCGCCATCCCGAGAGCAATGCAATACGCCCAGGACCTGTTGTCGCCATCCTCCGTGAGCGAGACGTGCTTTTTGTGCTTGCCGGTCCCTCCCATGGGCCACAAGTGGCCTTACCGGGAAGGGCTTTACCTCGTGGAAGTCTGAGGACACTCGATCAGCCATCCTTCGGCCCCATGCCCGGCAAGCAGGGGCCTGTGGCCGCTCCCGCTTCCAAGCGCACGTACAAACCCTTCACTTTGCCCCTTCGGACATGCTTCGATTCCAGTTCCTTGTCCCGAATCCGTTGCCAGATTCGCTGCCGCGTCACTCCTAGCAGCCGCATGGCCTCGCGCAGCGGGACGAAATTGTCGGGCACTTCATCGCAGAACCGCTGCCGCAACTCATCGGTCAGCCGAATGCGATACGGTGCACCTGCTGTCACCCGTTCTGCCGGCACCAGCCCCTCCCTGATCCAGCGGTACATCGTCCCTGGCGAAACCCCCAGCTGTTGGGCGGCCTCCTCGACGCTCAGCACGCTCGCTCCCTTCTCCGTCGGTTTCTTGCGGTACCCCGGGATGCCGTGTCGCTGCCTCAGCGAGGCCACCCTCCCCCGCGTGAACGGAAGACCACGCGCCGTCGTTCGTTTCTGACTGTTGAGCACCTTCGCTGTCATCGCGTCGCTATGATGCTCAGTCAGGTTCCGCACCAGTTCCACTGTGCCGCGCGAATCCCGAGGCGCACGCCGCGCCCGCGTCCACGCGTTCATGGTGTGCTCGTCAACACCTCCGCCGTACCAGTGCAGCACCATCCGGACCGTCTTGGCCTCTCGGTCCACACTCAATGTGACGTTCTCCACCAAACAGTGCAGCAAACGCTTGCGGTCCCGGTCGCTCACACACTCCGCTTCCCACACCTCCCGCAAGTCCGCCCCCAAGGTCTCCAGGCGCTCCAAGGGCGGCCGCTCAGGCAGCGCCCGCCGCGCCTGCTCCAGATGCGCCCGCGCCTGCTCGCTCGCCTTCAGCGCTCGTTCCCACTGCTTTTCCAGCGTCCCTGCCACCAACCGATTGTCCGGGTCGACTCGCGAGTAACGTCGCGCGGCCAGCCGTTCCTCGTACGCGCAGCGCTCCACTTCCAACTTCTGGCTTCGAAGGGCTTCCTGCTCTTGAGCGCGCCGCTGCTCCCATGCATGCGCAACGGCCTCTGCACCCGCCTCCTGGCCCGTTGCCAACAGCTCCCCCGCCACCCAGCGGTCCACCCGCTTGCCGCCGACGGTCATGCAACCCCCATCCCGCCCGGTGCGCTCCACACGCTTCGGGCAGAAGTACGACCACCAGTCCTTCCCATAGCGCACCTGCAGGTACCGTCCGCATTCACCGCACAGGGCCCGCCCTGCCAACAATGCCGGGCCCTCCCGCACCGCGCCCGTGCGGCCTTTGGCTGTCGTGTTCGCCGACAGCTGCTCTTGGATCGCCTCCCACTCCGACCATGTGACGTACCCCGCGTGGTGGTCCTCGATCAACACCTGCCACTCCTCGCGCGGCACCCTCTTCGTCACCCGTCGCACCCGGTCCTCTTCGTCCAGTACCCGCTCGGTGCGCTGACGACCGTAGACATACGCGCCTCCCATGGCTGGATTCCTCAGAATCGTCACTACCCGGTCATACGTCGTTTCCGACCACTTCACTTGGCCGTGCTTCCCCGGTAACCGCGACGGCATCTTCTGGCCTGCTGCCAGCAGTGTCTGAACCGCCTGCCGCGCCGATCCCTGCTGCCGAAAGTGCCTGAACACCGCTTCGACCGCGTGTCGCACTTGCTGGTCCGGGTCCTTAACCAACGACTTCCCGTCCAGCACAAACCCAATCGGCACGTGGTGGTACAGTTCGCCCCGCGACGCCTTGTTCTGCAGCCCACCCCGCATGCGCTCACGAATCAGGTACGCCTCGGCCTCGCTCATCGTGCCCTTGATCCCCAAGACCAAGTTGTCGTCGTGGCGCACCGGCGAATAGATCTCACCTCCCTCCACCAGCAACGTGTCCGTCGCGCGGCTCCAGTCCAGCAACTGGAACCACTCCACCGTGTTGCGCGCCAGCCGCGAAACTTCCAGTCCGAACACCGCTCCCACGCGGCCATGCGCCACTTCGTCCAGCAGCTCACTGAACCCGCCCCGCTCGCCGGCCAGCGACCCCGACACCGCCAGGTCGGCATCAATCGTCCGGATCAACTCCTCCGACCAACCCAGCCTCAGCGCCTGCCCCCCCAGAGCGTACTGGCGCCGCGTCGACTCTCGGTTCATCCGCACCTGCTGGACGGTCGACTGTCGCACGTAGACCAGTGCCATGCGCTTCAGATGGTGAGGCTTCACACGTTCGTTGGCCATCATCGCCCGTCTCCTTGATCGCGACCTGCAGCATCTGTCGTGCCATCTCTCGCACCCACTGCTTGCGCCGGTCTTTCGGAATCCGCAGCCAGTTTGCTGCCCTCTCCCGCCGTTCCAGTGCGGACCACAGCGACTCTTGCCTGCGATCCGTGCAGCCCATGGCGTCGTTGCAGGATGTCCACCAACTCCCGCAAGCGGGCAAACCCAGCCAGAGTCCCGCGACTCCGCGGCGTGTCTGCGTCCGGTGCCTCCAAGCTCGTCCAGTCGGCCGGAAGCTGGATGCGCCGGCCATCCGGCAGCACCCCTCTCACATACAGCCGACCCTCAGACCGATACCGACGCCGTTCGGTGATCCTGAGTTCGCACCCATCATACGGGTGTCCGTAACGGCGGACAACGACCCGATCTGGGTCCAGGTCCTCAAACCTAGCAGTCTCAAGGGTGGTCGTACGGCAGTAGTACGGTTCGGCCTTCGCATGCTGATCCGGGCACAGCCGATTGCTTGCGCGACGCTCTGCAGGAGGGT